>PADT01000068.1 GCA_002700465.1 Flavobacteriaceae bacterium
ATTACTTTTAGGTTAATTTAATCAAACTATAGGCATATCTTCTTCTTTTAATTCAGCAACTCTACTTTTAATCTATTGATACTGAAACAATGGTCTTTCCCCATCCTATTTTTAATGTCATATCTTTATCAAACATCATTGAAAAAGCCTCGATATTTTCCTCATTTGTAGACGTTTTACCAGGTACTCTAATAATATCCAGGTCTTGATTATAATAGTACGAACCCCAAACATTTCTTGCTTTATTAATTATTACGGTCCAGTCTCCTTTGTAAGAAGGTATTGTAAACAGACTGTAAGTACCTGCTTTTAATGCTTTACCTCCGAAAATAACATCGTTATAAAATGTGATTTCTGTTGCTTCATTTGCTCCTGTTCTCCAAACCTTTTCAGGCGGAGCTAATTTTACTAAATCTCTTCCATTTAATTGGGGACGACTGTAAATTACTTTTACTAATTTTTCAGATATTTTATAACTACTTGGAAACGATGCCATATCCATTGGGCTTTTATCTAAGTTTTTAAATTCTTGTGCAGTTATTTGTAATGAACTTATTAATGTAATTACAAAAAAAGTGATAGTTAAAATTGAATTTTTCATATTTTTTTTAATAAAATTAAGATATTAATTAACGCTTAAATATATCATTTTAAATTAAAACCTTTAGGACAACTATGATCATTAGCTACAAAATGCCATTCAACAATATAATACTCCTTAAAAACGTTGTTAGATCAATAAGATTTAGATAATCCTTATATTAGAATTATAAAATTAATTCTTAGTTAGATGAATAAAAATGAATAAAATTAAACCAATTAAACAAATTTATTCTAACTATTCTGCAGAGGACTTCAAGGTATGGGAGTTGTTATACTTGAAACAGTTTAATTTGCTTAGAGGAATTGTTTCTCAAGCCTTTTTGAACGGATTAGATTTACTTGATTTTAATTCTTCAAAAATTCCTGATTTCATTGATATTAATAAAAAACTCAAAAAGTTAACTTCTTGGCAAATAAAAACTGTTTCTAATATTGCAGAACCAGTTTATTTTTTTTCTTGTCTTGCTAAAAAACAATTTACCTCAACTTGTTGGTTGAGAACTATCAAAGAAATTGATTATTTAGAAGAGCCAGATATGTTTCACGATGTTTTCGGTCATATCCCTTTACTTTCTAATCATACGTATTCTGATTTTTTTCAAAAAATAGGTGAATTATCTTTAGAATTTATTGATGATGATTTTAAAATAAAACAACTTCAACGTCTATATTGGTTTACAATTGAATTTGGGCTTGTAAAAAATCAAGATACCTTTGATATTTATGGAGCTGGGATTATTTCATCTGAAAAAGAAATTAAAAATGTATACAGTGAAAACTCAATTAAAAAACCCTTTAATTTATCAGAAATATTAAAACAAGATTTTATAATTGATAAAGTTCAACCGATTTACTTTTTTATAGATTCTTTTGACCAACTTTTAGATTCTTTAGCTGAAATTCGAAAACTAATTAATTCTAAATCATAGTCAGACCTTCTTCTTTTAAATCAGTAATTCTTATATTGAAGTATGAAAAAACTGATTTTTCTATTAATTTTAACTATTTCCTGTAACAACAATATTGAAATTAAACCTCAGGTCATAGCTTATTATGCTGGTGATGAGAAATCTATTGATGAATTTGATTTAAAGGGAGTTGATCAAATAATATATAGTTTTTTGCACCTTAAAGGAAATAAGCTGGCTATTGACGATAAAAAAGATAGTCTTACATTACTAAATGTTATAAATAAAAAAAAGAAATACCCAAAATTAAAAGTATTAGTTTCCTTGGGAGGTTGGGGAGGATGTGAGACTTGCTCTGATATTTTTAGTTCAAAAAAAGCTCGAACTGAGTTTGCAATTTCAACAGCCGATATAATAGAATCGTTTAATGCAGATGGAATTGATCTTGATTGGGAGTATCCAGGAATTTCTGGTTTTCCCGGTCATAGTTACAAACCTGAAGATCGTGAAAACTTTACAGACTTAATAATTCAGCTAAGAAAGTATATGAAAAAAGACCATATATTAAGTTTTGCTGCAGGCGCATCTAATAGATTTTTTGAAAATTCAATTGAATGGGATAAAGTAATGCCTTTAGTTAATAATGTCAATCTTATGACTTATGATTTTTATGGATCAGGCTCAACGAAAACAGGTCACCATACAGCACTTTCATCCAATGAATTTCAAAATAGATCTGCAGAATCATCAATTGAAGCATTAATAAATTTAGGTGTAAATCCAAAGCAAATATTTATAGGAGGAGCATTCTATATTAAAACATTTAAAAATGTTGAAAACATCAATAATGGTCTTAATCAAAATGCTGAGTGGAACAGAAGTTATAATCAAATAAGTTTTGAAGATGTAAGGTCTAACTTTAATTTTTATTGGGACAGTTTAGCGAATTCGCCTTATGCATATGATAGTATAAATAAAGTTTTTGCAACTTTTGATGATCATAAATCAATAAAGCTTAAATCTCAATATGCATTGGATAAAAAATTAGGTGGAATTATGTTTTGGCAGTTAATGAATGATAAGAAGAAAAATGGCTTATTAAGTACAATGGTAAAGACAATTAAACCATAGACCTATCTTTTTTTTAGTTCAGTAAATATTGTATTTAAAACAGTTAATGTATTAATGAAATTAAAGAAATTATTATATCAATTTTACTTGGATAATGGATTGCCAGATAATGGAGGGATTGCCAATAACACTTTTAATGTCAAGTTATGGATCTTTAGTATTCCATTTCCAAATCCAAAGTTTCGTAAAGAGCTTGTTCATATTCATGATATTGAACATGTTTTGAATAATTGTGATACCTCAAGTAAGGGCGAGGCTTTTATTGCTGGGTGGGAAGTAGGCACTAGATTTTACAAACATTTTCCAATTAATATTTTTATTTTTTTAGCTTTTGGATATTTCTTATTAATGTATCCAAAAACAGTATTTAGAGGATTTAAAAAAGGACTTAACAACATTGGAATAATTGATTTAGGATTGAATAAATCTGAATTAATGAAACTAGAGTTTAATCAATTGGTAAAGATTACTCAGAAAGAATATCATATTAAATTAGGGGTTTCTCAATTGAGTGAATTTATATTTTGTACAATTATTAGTCAAATTATTCTTTTCTTTCCTATAATGTTATTAATTATTGGGTTAATATATCTTTAATAAACCATAGGAATATCTTATTTTTCAATTTTATAACTAAACAATGCCTTTAATAGCAACCGACTATATTCCTCCGTTCCTTTTTAAGAATAGACATTTTAACACTATTTACAGCTCATTATTTAGAAGAATCAAACCTATTCAGTTTAAACGAAAGCGAATAGAGACAAAAGATGATGATTTTTTAGATATTGATTTTATTGAGAATGGAAGTAAAAAAATTGTAATACTATGTCATGGACTAGAGGGTAGTAGTAACTCAAAATATATACAGGCAACAGCCAAATTATTATCTATAAATGACTATTCAGTTGCTGCTATGAATTACCGTTTTTGCAGTGGAGAAATCAATCGCCAGCTGATTACATACCACAGTGGAAAAACCGATGACTTACATGCTGTAATTAATTACGTAATCCCAAATTATGATGCTGTTTATTTAGTAGGGTTTAGCTTGGGAGGAAACCTAATTTTAAAGTATAACGGAGATGGCTTGTTTCCTTTGAGCTCAAAAATCAAGGCTAGTGTAGCAATCTCTGTTCCAGTAGACCTAAAGGGATCGTCCATATCACTGCAGCGAAATGAAAATACACTTTATAACTGGCGTTTTTTAAGAACCTTATCTAAAAAAATGTATTTAAAACATAGGCAATTTCCAAAAGAGCTAGACATAAAACCTTTGAAAATGATAAAAAATTTGACTGATTTTGACGAGTATTTTACAAGTAAAATCAATGGTTTTAAAAACGCACAAGATTATTATTTTAAGGCAAGTAGCAAGCAGTTTCTACCAAATATTTCAAAACCTACTCTTTTAATTAATGCTATGGATGATCCCTTTTTATCTCAATCTTGTTTTCCAGTAAATGAGTCAAAAAACAATTTAAACTTTCACTTGATGATTCCTAAATATGGCGGTCACGTAGGTTTTATTTCTAAAGGAGATTTTTATTGGTCAGAAAATCAGATTTTGAAATTTATTGACAGATATTAAATAGTAGTATTAAAGTTTTTGATTTTTAGCTAATACTTGCATATCCGCAACAAGATCAGTTTCATCCATAATTTCACGACCTAAAAGAGTTTCAATTATGTCTTCCATAGTAACCAATCCTCTGACAGTACCGTATTCATCTAAAACTATAGATATGTGTTCTCTTTCTTTAATTAACTTATCAAAAGTTTTAGGTATAAGAGATTCGTAATCTGATGTAATTGATTTTCTTTTTATTTCAGAAAGCTTTAAATCTCCTTTTTGTTTAACGATATATTCTAAAATATTATCTTTTAAAACATATCCAGTAATGTTGTCCATTTTTTCTTTGTAGACTGGAATTCTTGAAAATGACAAATTAGGATTATTTTTGTAAAATTCTTTGATCGAAACATTTTCAGAAGCAATTTTCATAACTGAAAAAGGTGTCATGATATTTCTAATTCGAACATCTTTGAATTTTATCATATTTTTAATAATATCAGATTCACTCTCTTCAATAACACCTTCTTCTTCAGCAATTTCAGCCATAGTTGAAAAATCTTCTCTTGAAAATAGATTGGTATTTTTTGATTTATTTATAAGTTTTGTAAAAAATTGAAGTAAAAATAATATTCCAGAAAACTTAAATAATGGTATAATACTTTTTAAAAATATTGAAGTTGTTTTTACAAGTTTATGCCAATAAGTCGCACCTAATGTTTTAGGAATTATTTCAGAAACTAGTAAGATTAGTATAGTCATAATACCTGAAACAATTCCAACAACTAAATCCTCAGTTAGAAAAATTCCAAAAATTTCATAGGAATTATTATTAATTGATGAGTAAAGTTCCTTGGCTTGAACTCCTACAAGAATTGCTCCAACAGTGTGAGAAATAGTGTTTAAAGTCAGAATTATAATCAGAGGTTCATCTATATTTTCCTTCATTTTTTGAAGGTTTAAAGCATATTTTTTTCCCTCGCTTATCTTGATTTTCAGAAAAGTTGGACTTACGCTTAATAAAACAGCTTCTAAAATTGAACAAAAGAATGAAAGTGCTATTGTAGAAATAGCATAAAAAATTAAAAGATTCAAATTATATAATAATTAATTGTAGGTATAAATTAATAAAAATTTAGATCAATAGAAATATAATGTATTAAAATTATGAATGTATAAAATCAAAATTTAAGAACTTTTCTTTTTTGGTTCAGACCTAAATATCTTTTTTAACAGTTATTTTTTTGATTGGCTTTTATTAGCTTTTTCAATATCTTTTTTTAAGTCCGAATCGTGGGAATCATTTGCATATTTAATCATGTATAGATAGCCTGATAAATAAAGTGCACAAACAACACAACCCATAATGAACATTCCAATATTTTCCATTATTTTCTTTTCAAGTTACGATTGTCGCCTCTTCTTTGCCTTAAAGCGACTGAAGCTGATAATATTGAAGGAACCCAAATACCGACGAAAATACCTTCTAGTTTGTCTCCTGAAAACCAAAGTGTAACAGAGTATACAAAAGAAAAGAATGCTAATATTATTGGATAATAAACTCCCCAAAACTCCATAAATTTTTTCATAATAAAATTGTTTTATTTAAATAATACAATTTTTGTGCCGTTGTAATAAATTATAAAATGAATAAAATATTTTTAATTAAATCTCAGGTGAGTAATATCACTTTTTAATTTATAATATTTTGATAAATAGTTTGAAAAAAATTTAAGCTTAATTTTTGTGAATACAGCATTCTTCATCTTTACACGTACAGTATTTTAAATTATAAATATGTAAAGCAGAAAGAGAGATTGCCGCTAAGTAAGTGAAAAACTCAGGAATGTGATAGATTTCAAAACTTTCATTAATAATAAAAAAACTAAATAAACTCCATGAACTAATCAATAATATTTTGACATACGAACTAGTGGAGTTTTGTATTGAACGTGTTATTGCTGCCAAAGAGATTACGATAAACAAATAATTCATTGATTGCCAAAAAAACGGAACTTCGTGGATTAATGTAGAATTTTGTGCCTGAGTGATAAATAATAAAGGAGTTGCAAAACAATGTAGCATACAAGCAACGCTTGTAAAAACACCCAAGTGGTCAGAAGTAATAGTTTTTATATTCATTTCTAAAAACGCGAAAATAATTGTTTTTTTTTAATTCATCACAATAAATTATTAATTGATTTTTATAAATTTTCTCAAAAATTATTAATGTAACTTTAACTTATGAATCAAAAATTCTTGATTTCTGGGATGACGTGTTTGAAATGTAAAGCATCTATTGAAAATGCTCTACAAAGCTTTGAAGCTATAACCACATTAAAAGTTGACTTTAAAAAACAAGAGTTATCTATAATTTCTAATGAAGGTTTGACGCTTTCAACTGTTCAAAAATTAATACCTAAAAAGTATACAATATTAGAAAAGGATTTTAATGAAAAATCGATAGATAAAGAATTCGAAGGTAAAAGTAAAATTCAACAGCTTAAACCGTTATTTCTAATTATATTTTATATAACGTCGGCAAGTTTGCTTCTAAATTTTAAAAATTGGAATCTTAATGAGTTTATGCTTGATTTTATGGGTTTATTCTTTATAGTTTTCAGTTTTTTTAAAATGCTTGATTTAAACGGATTCTTACAATCATTTAAAATGTATGATCCATTAGCAAAACGTGTTTCTTTTTATGGACGGATTTATCCTTTTATCGAAACATTATTAGGCTTAATGTTTTTAATGAGATATGAAATTAATATTGCTTTAATAATAACTTTAGTTCTATTAGTTATTACTACAATTGGGGTTTCTAAAGTATTATTACAAAAACAATCTATTCAATGCGCTTGTCTAGGTACTGTATTGAAATTACCAATGACAGAGGCTACCCTTATTGAAAATTCAATTATGATTGTTATGGCAATAGTTATGATTATTGGGTAATTAATAATTGAAATATAATTTTTTAAATCAATTCGTTCTATATTTGTTAAATAACCAAAAATTTAAATCAATGAAAAAATTATTATTTATAGTTTCAATCCTTTTAATTGTCAGCTGTAATCAACAAGCAAGTGAGGAGTGTCAAACTTTAGAAACAGCAAATGCCCAAATTCAAAACGATATCAAAACTTATAAAACCGTATGGGATAAGGTTTTTTTAGAAAGAGATATAAATCTTATTAATTCTGATAGTTTTGACGAGAATGTGACCGTAGTCACTGCAACAGGAAATCTTACTGGAATAGATGCATTTAAGGGGTATTACAATAATTATTTGACTGGCTTCTCTGATGCTGAATTTACTTTTGTAAATATTTTTGGACAGGGAGACAACATAGTAAAACACTGGAACTTTAAAGGCACTCATGACGGAGAAATGTTTGGAATTCCTGCTACTGGAAACAAATTAGATATTAGCGGGACTACTATTGTTAAAATGAAGGATGGAAAAATATTACAAGAACAAGATTTTTTCGATAACCATTCATTTTTATCTCAGTTAGGCTTGTTGTAATATTAAGTTATTTCTTAAAGAAACTTATTACTCAAATTTATGGAGATATTCGGTTATTTTATGGCCTTATTTATTGGAATATCTTTAGGTTTATTTGGAGGCGGTGGATCTATTTTAGCTGTACCGGTTTTAGCATATTTATTCTCACTTGATGAAAAAGCAGCTACAGCATATTCACTTTTTATTGTTGGTTTTGGAGCTTTAGTTGGAGGGTTAAAACAAAACAGAAATAATAATGTTGATTGGAAAACCGCTATAACTTTTGGAATTCCTTCATTAATTGGTGTTTGGATTGTTAGGCTTTATGTAATTCCTGAGCTTCCTGAAATTCTTTTCAATATTGGAACTTTCTCTATTTCTAGAAGGATGGGAATGTTTGGAGTATTTATAGTTTTGATGTTTGCTGCTGCATATTCAATGTTGAATAATAATGCAAGAAAAGGGGGAACTGGAAATATTATTTATAATTATCCATTAATTTTAATTGAAGGATTTGTAATTGGTGCAGTAACAGGTTTGGTAGGCGCTGGAGGAGGATTTATAATCATACCAGCACTAGTTGTCCTAACAAATTTAGATATAAAAAAAGCTATTGGAACCTCTCTTATAATTATAGCATTTAAATCAATTTTAGGATTTTTTTTAGGAGACGCTTTAATAATGTCAATTGATTGGAATTTTTTAATTGTATTTACAACTTTAACGATTGCTGGAATTTTTTTAGGAATTTATTTTGGAAAATTTATTGACGGAAACAAACTAAAAAAAGGATTCGGCTATTTTGTTATGGTAATGGCTCTATTTATTTTATTCACAGAATTTATTATAAACTAAAAAAACCCCTCATTGAGGGGTTTTATTTATAATAAACTAAATTATTTTTATATTCTTGACAGTGTAGAAGTTGCTGTAAAAACATCCCCATCAGGTCCGCTTACAGTATATTTATACATCAGTTGATTGTCGTCTTCTGGCAACAAATTAATTTCCCAGGAAGTTACATAAGTATCTTTTTCAAGAGTTAATCCACTCATTTTAGAATCAGTTGCAAAACTTAAAACGCCATTATTATTTCCAGTTAATTTAGATATAGGTTTGTTCTGAAGCCCACAATAGTGAGTTAACAATAGCTCATCGTTTTGAAAATTAAAAATGGACAGCATTTCAGTTCCTCCAGTGTCACTTTCTTCAAGTATAGCACTTCCATTTGAAGTCACTGTGTAGTCTAAAGTAAATTCATCAGAACTTCCATCTGTTCTTTCAAGCGTACCTGCCCATTTACCCTCAAGGCTTTTCAGTTCCTCAAAATCGTTTGGATCAGATGCAGCATTAGTTTGTGCTTCAGCACCTTCAACAACTTTAGCTGGTTCAGAAGTATTGTTACAACTAACAGTTGTTATTGCGATTAATAGTAATAGTAATTTTTTCATATTATAATAATTTGATTTTAATAAAGGTATAAAAAAACTGATCATTTAATTATGCAAATTTATTGTCTTTTTCTATGGCGTTGTAAATTAATAATATAATTAGACCAAATACAATTCCTGATATTATTAATAGAATACTGGTCAATCCTGATACTGAAAATGAAAGTCGAAGTAAAATGGTAGAGATAATAAAGCCTGTATTTCTTATTAATTGGCTATATCTTTCTGTGTATTGGAATGAGAGTAATAGGATAAAAACATCTGCTAAAATTAATATTGTAAAGAACTCATTAAAGAAAAGATTGTTTAAGTTTTCATTAAATGTTTCCTCTATAAATACTCCACTAAACCAATTAACAAAACTCATAATACATATTGCAAATAGAGTCGGTAAAAGCACAATGCTGACCAATTTTTTTGATGCAATGAAACGATCTAGTTTATCGGATACAGGTTTAATGGGGAGTTTTTCTTTAGTTATTTTAAATAAATAAATCAAAAAGAAAATTATTAATACACCAACAAGATCAAAAATTAGCTGTTGATTATTTGAGTTTTCTATCCAATTTGCATTTAAGTCAACTAGAGGAATATCTTTAAAGATTTTTCTAATTACTATTAAAGACATTATTTGATATTGTTTTCCAACAGCAGTTGTAAAAGACCTTGGAATATAATAAATAAGTAAAAAAGCTTCGTAAACCAATATAAAAGAAAACGGAGTGTATAGTGCTGAAATTGGGTTTGAAAACAAGTTAGTTCCAACAACAGAAAGCTCTATTAGGTTGTAGTTGTTTAAAAGAATTATAGTTAAGTGAATTACAAAGCCTATCGATGCTAGGTATAGAATATATTTTTCAAATTTTTTAATTACTATTTCAGAAAAAATTCTTGAAAATAAATCCTCTATTTTTTGTTGAATATTCATAACCTTATGATTATTAATTACTTAAAAATAACTCTTTTATTTTTAATTAAGTTTTTTTCTATTATTGTTTAAAACAATAATTAAATACAATAAATTTTTGTAGAGTAAAAACTATTTTTTTAATTGAAGTTTTATCTTATTTTAGATGATTATCAAAACTATAAATCATGTCAAAAAAATCAATATTTATTGCTTTTGTAGTTTCACTTGGAGGGTTTTTATTTGGATTTGATGCTGGAATAATTTCAGGTGTAATGTCATATGTGGGACCGGAATTTAATTTAAACGATACGCAAACTGGGTGGGTTGTAAGCTCTCCATCTTTTGCGGCTATGATTGCAATGTTGATATCAGGTAAATTGAGTGATCAAATTGGAAGAAAGAAAATATTAATATTTGTAGCTTTTTTGTACGCTTTTTCTGCATTGGCTTCTGCCTATTCCTACAGTTACGAAACGCTATATATTGCTAGAATGGTTGGAGGACTAGCATTTGGAGCTGCTCTAATTTTAGCTCCCACTTATATTGCAGAAATTTCAAGTTCTGAAAACAGAGGAAAACTAGTTTCTATTCAACAACTTAATATTGTACTCGGGTTTTTTGCAGCTTTTTTAAGTAATTATTATTTCAACGAGATAAATTCATCAAGTGATTTTTTTAATGATGAAAATGTTTGGAGATGGATGCTGGGAGTGGAATTTTTTCCTGCTATTATGTATTTTGTTTTAATGTTTTTTGTTCCAAAAAGTCCAAGATGGTTGTTTAGTAATAACAAATCAGAATTGGCAAAAGAAGTATTGATTAGTATTCATGGGGCAAAAAAAGCTGAAACGGAAACTAAAGCAATTATAAAGAATATTGAATCAAATAATATAAAAGTTAAAACGAATTTTAGTGATTTATTTAGCCCAGCACTTCGTTATATAATGGGAGTAGGATTATTGCTTGGTATACTACAACAAGTAACTGGAATTAATGCAATATATTTTTATGCAACTTCAATTTTTAAACAAACCGGAATTGGAACAGATGCTGCTTTTTCATCAGGAGTATTACTAAGCTTTACAACCGTTATATTTACATTAATAGCTATTTATCTTGTAGATAGAATGGGAAGAAGGCCACTATTACTGATTGGAATGACAGGAATTGCTATTAGTCTTTTAACATGTGCTTATGGATTTAATCAAGCAAAATATAAACTTTCAAATGAAGGAATCTTGTCATTGACAGAGATTGATTCTGATAAACTTTTAATATTTCAAGACGTCGAATACGATAGCGATGTAAAATTTAAAAAGGATATTAAATCTGTTATAGGTAATCAAGTTTATGCCAAAAATGAAGGTTCAATTTTAGAAGCTGCTATAGAAATGAATTCAACTTTAGTGCTTCTTGGTATTCTTGGTTTTATTGCATGCTTTGCATTCTCACTTGGACCAATTATGTGGGTAATGCTTTCAGAACTATTTCCAAATAAGTTTAGAGGACTAGCTATTGGAGTTATTGGTTTTGTAAATTCTTTTGCCAGTTGGACTATACAACAAATATTCCCCTGGGAATTGTCAAATTTAGGTAGTGCACTAACATTTTTAATTTATGGGTTGATAGCATTGGCCGGAGTTTTATTGTTTTTGAAAATACTTCCTGAAACAAAAGGTAAATCATTAGAAGAAATTGAATTGGAATTTGTAAAATAATAATATGAAAAAAAAAATAATTATAGCTTTAATTATATGTATTGCTGGATACGCTCTAATAGTTTCTACTGCGAATAATTCAGTTAATCAAATTAATGATACTAATGAATTATGGGAAGTGGATTTTATAGATAATTTTGAATCTTTTAATTCTGATAATTGGCAAGATCAAAGAATTTGGGTTAATAATGAAAAGCAGTGTTATGTTCCAAACGGAGAGTACAATACTAGAGAAGTTAGTGAGGGTACTCTAAAAATAAGAGTAGTAAATCTTGAAGAAAAAGTGGAGTGTGATAATTTAGATAAATTTGGCAAACAACATCCAGAAACTCAGTATGTTGCTGGTAGAGTAGCTTCAAAAAACAGAAAAGAATTTGTGAAAGGTAAATGGACGGCTAGACTTCGAATTCAGGGTGAAAGCCAGCTTAGTATGTTTCCAGCATGGTGGATTTTAGGAGCTCAAAATAATGAATCACCTGTTCAAGAAGAAAATGAAAATGTGTGTTGGCCTATGACAGGTTCAGGTGAGATAGATATTTTTGAACATCATGGTGATTATGAAAAAGATCATTACACCACAGGAGCAATTAAAAATTTAGGAGATTGTGATAAAGGGGATTGGTGGAGTTTAAGATCAGGAGTGACTACAGTTTTAAATGAATTTAATGATTATTCAGTAGAGTGGGAAGAAAGTGATTTAGTTTATAGACTCAATGGAGATGAGGTTTATAGAAATATTGATCAAGGAGATGAATATCCAGAAGCTATGTTTGCAATTTTAAATTTTGCTAAAATAACTGATTCTCCAATGATAGGAGAATGGGTTATGGAAGTCGATTGGGTAAAACACGAATTTAAAAAGTATTAGCATTATGTCTAAAAATTTCAATAAATTCAAAACTAGATTTATTCCTAGTATTTTATTTTTAATAGTATTTATTATTTTTTTTCAAATTGAAAAATTTCAAGACTTCTTGATTGTCAATTTAGTAGCTCAACTATCTGTGTTTTTATTTGCAGCTTGTATTCCAGCGTTTCTAACTAAAAGAATGTCATATGTCGATATTGCTTGGCCTTTTGGATTAATATCAATTGGTATAATAGCATTGTTTTTTGGTGAAGGCTATATGCCTAGAAAAATTATTATCTCATCTCTTTATTTGCTAGCTGGACTTAGAATGGGATTAGGAGCACTGGTTTTATTAAAAAAAGGGTACTTAGACAAAGAACTCCCTAGATATCAATTTCAAAGAATAAGATGGAAAAAAAAAGGTTTCAAAAATAACAGAATCTCTATACAATTTGAAATTCTTTTACAGTGTTTTGCCAACATAACTTTTCTTGCTATTCCAGCAATTTTAATTTCGAATAATAGTTATGAAATTTTTTCAATTTTTGAAATTATTGGATTTGTTTTATGGATGGTTTTTTTTGTATTGGAGCATATAGCAGACATTCAAAAACAAGCGTTTTTGATTAATGCAAAAAAAAATAAATTGAAAAACCAGGTTTGTGATGTAGGCTTATGGAGTTATACAAGACATCCAAATTATTTTTCAGAGTGGATGATTTGGAACTCATTAATTATCGCTAGTTTTTTTTCCTTAACTTTTTATCAAAATGAAATGATAATATTTATTGGATTTTTGATCTCTTTGCTATATATGTCTTTTTTGATGTATCAAACTTTAGTTTTTCTAACTGGAGCCGTTCCATCAGAATACTATTCTTTAATTAAAAGACCAGGTTATAAAAAGTACCAAGAAAATACTAATATGTTTTTTCCTAAACTATTTAAATGAGTGTAAAAACAATTTTATTGGTTGTGTTATTTATATGGGGAATACCAAGCTCTTTTATTAGAAGCAAGTTTAGAAAAATTGTATATCAAACTAATGATTGGAAGATTAATATCAAACCATTATTTTTTAAAGAATTAAAAGGATTGTTTATTAATTTATATCCAGAAGATGCTAATTATATAAAAACACGAAATTATTATAGAGTTTATTTATTGATTTACTTGGTTTTATTTATATTGTATAGTTATATATGAGTAATCCAAATTTAAAGTTTTTAAGTTTTATTCCAATTGTTATTGTTGCTCTGTTCTATGTTTTTTATCAATTAGAATGGGAGCCAATAATTTTAGGTGTTTTTAAAGAACTATTGCTTCTTCCTAGTATTTTGGCACAATTTGCTTTTACATTTTATTTTATTTTTAAAATTTTAAAAAAAGAAAGCAGAGTTACTTTTCCAGTGTTACTCAATTTCATTTTCTCAATTCTAATTATTTTAAGTTTTAATATTTAATTGTGGAAGTTGCTATTATTAGTTTAGTTGCTTTTTTAGCTGCGATTTTAACTTTTTTTTCTGGTTTTGGTTTAGGAACAATTTTGACCCCTATTATGATGATTTATTTTCCAGTTGAAATAGCAGTTGCATTTACAGGAATTGTTCATTTTTCAAATAATATTTTTAAATTATTTATAGTTGGTAATAAGGCTAATAAAGAAGTATTAGTAAAATTTGGATTACCCGCAATTTTTGCAGCATTTATAGGGTCTTATTTTCTTTTTAACATGAATACGGAATATATAATTTATAGTTATAATCTGTTGGGACAAATAAAGTCTATTTCTCTTGTAAAATTTATAGTGTCTTTACTTTTAATCGTTTTTGCATCATTTGATTTGATTCCTTTTTTTAAAAAATTAGAATTTGGAAAAAAAAGTTTACCAATCGGAGGGTTGTTGAGCGGGTTTTTTGGTGGGTTGTCTGGAAATCAAGGTGCTTTAAGAAGTTCTTTTTTAATAAAACTTAGCCTAGATAAAGAAACATTTATAGCTACAACAGTAGTTATATCAACAATGGTTGATTTTACAAGATTAGGGGTTTATTCATCAAACCTTTTACAAATTAACTTGGAAGATTATCTTGCTCTTGGAGTGTCTTCAATCCTGGCAGCTACACTAGGAGCATTTATTGGCAATAAATTATTGAAGAAAATAACTTTAGATTATATAAGAATTTTAGTTGCAACGCTTGTTTTGTTATTAGCTTTTGGACTTCTTTTAGGTGTTATTTAAAAGACTAATTAATCTCATACAGTTTTTGACAAATATTTACATGATGTAAGCAATGCCCTATAATTATAAATCCCAGCGCATTTACTGAAATTGTGTTGTCAGCAACCCTACCTTTGGATTTATTTTCAGCGTTGCTAAATGAATTAAATAAATAGTTTGAAGATTTTCTTAAATAATTATATTCTAGAATCATTGATTCTGGATTTCTATTAATTGCCGTGCCTATTTTAGCATATTCATTTTCATTGAAATTATTAAGTGATTTCACTTCCCCTCTAGCTACAGACAATGCTCTAAAGGCTAAGATTCTTTCAGTATCTATTACGTGTTGAAACAATTGTTTAACGGTCCATTTACCATCTGAATAAGAAAACCCCCATTTTTCGTGTGGAACTTTAGTCCAAAAATCACAAATTGTTTTATCATGATTTATCAATAATTCGTTATAATCGTTGCCTTTGGTTAGATAGATATAATTACTAAAAAACGAAGAATATTCAGAATTTAAAGGTCTAGGCATATTAAATATTAATATACAATTAATTGTACTTTGTACACCAATCTTTGTAGGATATCGTTGTAAATTCGTCTGACGGAGTTATTTTATATCTAATTTCATTTGTTCCTTCGTTGCGTTGTATTTCGTAAACAGAAATTATTTCACGAGAACAAAGCTCATTACAATAACAAAATAAAGCTTGTTCTTCTGTAACCCCAGAGCTCAAATATGCTTTTTGAGAGCCACCACCAGTATTTTCGTTTGTCAAAGTCATATAAGTTATATATTTAAATGAAGAGCTTTCACCAGTTTCAAATTCTTCATCAGAGGAGCTACAAGAGACAATAATTAGCGAGAGGAAGAGCGTTATTTTTTTCATTTTATAATTTTTTTAATTTTTAATTCTTTTTTACACTTTTTCCAGTAACTGAAAAAGGATTTTACATTTTCCTGATTTTCAAACATCCAATCTCTGGCATCTTCAGTTCCTTGGTAATCATTTAGAGGATGTTCTTTGTAAAATGTATTTTTAATATCATATAATTTAATTAAATCAAAAAATGAGCCAACAAATATTTGGACATCCTTTATGTTCTTAGATAATTCAATTGCAAAGTCAATACATTTCTTTGATACAGGGTAATCTTGAAAAATTTTAGGTTCTAATAGTAAAACTCTATTATACTTTTTTTCTTGTCTCCATTGTGGATCTAAGTTGTAATAATTATAAATAAGTGTCGGAAGAGTGTTGTCTATTTTTAAAATTTTATTTTCAGGTAATTTAGTTGTCAGTTTCAAATCAATTAATTCTTTTAAATTAATTGGAATTTTTAGTGATTCAAAACTTGAGTAATCAATATCTAAAAATGTTTTTCTTTGATCGGAATAACAATATTTATTAATATTTTCTTGATTTGCATAGTATTTTTTATTGCTATTAGTTCCGCACACCCATTGCCAACTTAACGCGTTACTTCCCCAATCTCCATCCAACAAATTAAAGTACATCCATTTTGCAGGGTTTAGCCAATGACTTTTTGAAATATTACAAGCTATAGACGCTAAATACATTCGATTATGATTGTGCATATAGCCCGTACTGTAAAGTTCATTTATACTATTATCAATAGCTTCAATACCACAATTTGCATCATAAATGGATTTTGAAAGAGAATGATTGGTTATACCATCTTGAACTCTTTTTATATCAGAATTAATTAGATTCCCTTCCCGTTTCCATATTAGTTGCCAATAGTCTCTCCAACATAATTCTTGTACAAATTTCTCTATCTTCCAAAATGGAATTCCTTTTTGAAGAATATTTTCAAATACATATTTAGTTGAAATTAATCCTCGTGAAATATAAGGTGATAATTTAGTTACTGAACCATCGATAAAATTTCGATCTTGTGAATATTTAACAGGATCAATTGATCCAATTTTATCTATGATTTTTGAGTAATTTATTTCCATATATTTAAAAAAAATTAACTTTAATTATTAGGTTTTTATCCTCGCCTATTTTAATTTTATAAGTAATAAAAACAAAGCTCACAATATCAAATACAAATAACATGCAAAACAATTCTAATTCTTCTGGAAAGTGCCCGTTTATGCACGGTTCAACCAGTACTCAAGAAAATTCAGTCACAAAATGGTGGCCAAAGTCATTGAATTTGGATATACTACATCAACACGATTCAAAATCAAATCCTTTTGGGAAGGATTTTAATTATAGAGATTCTGTAAAAAAATTAGACTTTAAATCACTTGAAAAAGAAATGCATGATTTAATGACTGAACCTCAAGATTGGTGGCCAGCTGACTGGGGACATTATGGGGGATTAATGATTAGAATGGCTTGGCATGCAGCTGGGACATACAGAACTGGAGATGGAAGAGGAGGAGCAGGAACAGGTAATTTAAGATTTGCTCCTTTAAACTCTTGGCCTGACAATGGTAATTTAGATAAAGCTAGACGACTACTTTGGCCAATTAAAAAGAAATACGGAAATAATATTAGCTGGGCTGATTTATTTATTTTGGCAGGTAATATAGCCTATGAAAGCATGGGGCTTAAAACGTTTGGATTTTCTTATGGAAGAGCTGATATATGGCATCCAGAAAAAGATATTTATTGGGGGTCTGAAAATGAATTTTTAGCTCCAAGTGAAGAACGTTATGCTAATTTAGAAGATCCATCAACATTAGAACAACCATTAGGAGCCACACACATGGGTTTAATTTATGTTAACCCTCAAGGAGTTAATGGTAAGCCTGACCCTTTGAAAACTGCCCTTCATGTTAGAGAAACTTTTGCAAGAATGGCTATGAATGACGAAGAAACTGTAGCGCTTACTGCCGGTGGACACACCGTAGGTAAAGCACATGGAAATGGAGATGATAGTCTTTTAGGTGCTGAACCAGAGGGATCTAATATTGAAGATCAAGGATTCGGTTGGATTAATCCCNAAGGTAATGGAGCTAATACAATAACTAGTGGACTGGAAGGGGCATGGACAACTAATCCAACAAAATGGGATAATGGTTATTTTGATATGCTATTTAATCATGATTGGGAATTAAGAAAAAGTCCGGCTGGAGCTTGGCAATGGGAACCCGTTAGTATTGATGAAAATAAAAAACCTGTTGACGCAAACAATCCAGAAATTAGACAAAACCCAATAATGACGGATGCTGATATGGCAATGAAAGAAGATCCGATTTATAGAAAAATTTCATTAAAATTCAAAGATGATCAAGAATATTTTTCTGAAACATTTGCTAGAGCCTGGTTTAAATTAACTCATAGAGACATGGGCTCTAAAAATAGATATATTGGACCAAACTTTCCTTCTGAAGAATTAATATGGCAAGATCCTATTCCTGAAGGAAAATCAGATTATAATATTGAGGATGTGAAAACTAAAATATCTGAATCTAAACTTTCTATTTCTGATCGAATTACAGTTGCATGGGATAGTGCAAGAACTTTTAGAGGTTCTGATTTAAGAGGAGGGGCAAATGGATCAAGAATTAGACTTTCACCACAAAATAATTGGGAAGGTAATGAGCCTTCACGTTTGTCTAACACTTTATCTGTCTTAGAACCTATTTCTGCTCAGTTTGGAATTAGTTTAGCTGATACCATAGTTTTAGCCGGAAATTCTGCACTCGAAGAAGCTGCTAAAGCCGCTGGATATAATATAAAAGTTCCTTTTAAATCTGGAAGAGGCGATGCTTCTCAAGAAATGACAGATGAAAATTCTTTTGGCAATCTTGAGCCATTAGCAGATGGATATAGAAATTGGATTAAAGAGAATCACAAAGACAATGCAGAAGAAATGATGTTAAATAGATCGCAACTATTGGGATTAACAGCTCCTGAAATGACTGTACTTGTAGGTGGAATGAGAGTATTAGACACTAATTATGGTGGCAGTAAAGATGGTGTGTTGACAAATCAGCCAGGTGTTTTATCAAATGATTTCTTTGTTAATTTATTGGACATGAATAATAAGTGGAGTGTTGTTGGGAATAATAAATATGAGATAATTGATAGAAGTTCAGAGAATGTGAAATGGACAGCTTCTGCTGTTGACCTTATTTTCGGATCTAATTCAATACTTCGTTCTTATTCTGAGGTTTATGCACAAGATGATAATAAAGAAAAATTTGTAAATGATTTTGTGTCAGCATGGTCTAAGGTCATGACTTTAGACATGACATAAAAATTATTTTCTTGAATTTAATTTAGCAAGAAGTCTTAAAATTTCAAGATAAAGCCAAACAAGAGTAACTAAAAGGCCAAATGCTCCGTACCATTCCATGTACTTTGGGGCGCCTTTTTCTGCACCCTCTTCAATAAAATCAAAGTCTAGGACTAGATTTAAAGATGCAATAATTACAACAAATAAACTTCCACCTATGCTAATTAAAGACCCATTAGTGGGGTCTAGAAATGAAAGGCTCATTCCAAAGAAACTTCCAATAAATCCAAATAAATAAACTAAAAATATACCACCTGTAGCAGCAGCAATACCAAGTTTAAAGTTTTCGGTTACTTGGATCAAACCTGACTTATACACAAATAGTAGTGATATTAAAATAGAAACTGTTAAAATTATAGCATTTAGCACAATTCCTTCAAAAATTTGACCATACATATATGAAACAGACCCTAATAAGAGTCCTTCTAACATTGCATATAATGGAACTGTGATTGGTGCCCATGTTTTTTTGATAACCGTAATTATAGCAACAATAAATCCTCCTAAACCACCAATTATCATAAATGAAAATCCATCTGGAACATAAGCAAAATATCCAGCAAATATTAAAAGCGCAAGAGATATTCCTGTTTTGTCAACTGTACCTTGAATTGTCATTACATCATCTCTAAGTAATGGTCCATTTTTTGGCCTTTCTAAGTTTTCAAAAACTTTTGAGCTTAATGTAGGGTTTCCA
>PADT01000069.1 GCA_002700465.1 Flavobacteriaceae bacterium
GTTCCAGACACTCTTCCGGAAATTCATTCTAAAAGAGTTATTACAAAAGCTGTTTGTTTTCAGGCTTGTAATATTGCTAACAAACTAAGTGCTTCAGCTATATGTACGTTAACAAATAGCGGCTACACCGCATGGCAGATTTCCTCTTGGAGGCCTTCTGCAATAATATTAGTTTTTACTTCAAACAAGCGAATTCTTTCTCAGCTCGGTCTACTTTGGGGTGTTAAATGTATTTATTATGACAATTTTGTTAGCACCGATAAAACTGTTGAAGAGGTGAACGTGCTGGCAATTGAAAAAGGCTTTGTGAAAACAGGTGACCTTGTAATTAACCTAGCGGCTATGCCTGTAAAAGAAAAAGGACAAGTAAACACTCTTCGTATTTCAAGACTATAGTTAAAGTTTTCTGTATTTTTGTAATATGGAAACAACCAGACAAAAAAAAATTGGAGCTGTAATTCAACAGGATTTAACTGTTATTCTTCAAAAGCTTTTAAAAGAAAATTTATCCGGATCTGTAATTGTTTCTGTAACTAAGGTACGTGTATCTTCTGACCTTTCCTCCGCAAAAACATATATAAGTGTTTTTCCGGTAAAAAACACTTCAACTATATTTGGTTTGTTTTCAAAGAAAAAAAACGCAATAAGGCACGCGTTAGCTTTACTGGTTAAAAACCAAGTAAGAAGAATTCCTGAATTGTTTTTTTACAACGACGATTCTTTGGAGCACATTGATTCTATAGACAAGGCCTTAAAAACAACAGAAGACCCTATCAAAAACAGTTCTCTTTTGCCTAAAAGAAAAAAAATATAAAATGGGGGTTAGCTTCTTTGTTTCAAAAAAATATTTTTTTTCTAAAAGCAAATTCAATATTGTAAACTTTATAAGTTTAATAGCGTCTTTTGTTTTAGTAATCGCGTCTTGCTCGTTTTTTATTGTTCTTTCTGTGTTTTCTGGGCTCAAAGATTTTGGTCTGAAATACAATAAGGCTTTTGACCCAGACATAAAAATTAGCTCCTCATCATTGTCTTCTTTCATTCCCACTGAAAGTCAATTAAACTGGCTTTCTTCCAATAACGATTCTTTTCTTTATTCGAAAGTTTTAGAAGAAAAGGTTCTTCTTGGTAGTGATGGAAAAAACACTTATGGGAAACTAATTGGTGTTGACAAGAACTTTAGGAGTGTTATTGAAATAGATAGTATTCTCTCTGTTGGCAGGTGGATAGACTTAAGCTCTAGTGAAGTTTTGGTCAGTTATTTTGTTGCTGAGAGGCTAAACCTTGGTCTTTTTAATTATGGGGGAGAACTAACGGTTAGTGTTCCCAACGATAAAATGGGCGCATCTTTGATTAAAGCGCCTTTTAGTTCTTTGGGACTTATTCCTTCAGGTGTATATGTCTCCTCCGACGAAAAAGATCAAAGAACAGTTTTTTCTTCTTTAAATTCAGCTCGATCCCTTTTGAAAAAAAACGAAAATGAAATTACATCTATATTAATCAAGTCTTTAGATAATACTGGGGCCCTTGTAAAGTCTTTAAAAAAAGTGTTTAAAGAAGGGTTTTTGGTAAAAACAAGGGAAGAGCTTAATCAAACATATTATAAAATGCTAAACGTTGAAAGTTTGATTTTAAACATTCTAATGGTTCTAATTTTAACTGTAGCAATGTTTAACTCAATTGGGGCAATAATTATTTTAATTATAGAAAAAAGAACAGGCATCCAGACTCTTTTAAAGCTTGGCGCCACCAAAAAAAACATACAATCTCTATTTTTAAAACACGGGATAATGATTTCTTTGTCAGGTGGAGTAATTGGTCTTTTGTCTGGGGTTTGTTTTGTTTACTTACAAAAAACCTATTCATTTATTACCCTGGCTGGGACAGAAATTGCATACCCTGTAACTCTGGAAATGTCTAATGTCATATTAGTAATAGGAGTTCTTTTAATTGTTTGTTCTCTGGGCTCATTTCTGGCCTCTAAAACAAGCCTTAAAATTAAGCTGTAACTAGAAGTGTTTCGTTTATCGCTTCAAGCTCTGAAAACAAGCTCCTTAATTCTTCTATTGTTTCTAGAGTAACAAGCTTTGTTCTGTATGGCTTAAAGTCTTTAATTCCTTTGAAATAATTAGAATAGTGTCTTCTGGTTTCAAGAATTCCCAGTCTCTCTCCTTTCCATTTGACTGCCATTTCAAAATGCCGTTTAGCAACATGTATTCTCTCTAAAATTGATGGTGCCTGAATTTTTTCTCCAGTTTTTAAGAAAGTTTTTACTTGATTAAAGAACCAAGGGTTTCCGATACTAGCTCTTCCAATCATTGCCCCGTCTAGCCCAAATTCATCTCTCATTAGTTTTGCTTTTTCAGGGGTGTTTACGTCACCATTCCCAAAAACAGGAATAAACATTCTTGGATTGTTTTTTACTTTAGCGATTGGTCTCCAGTCCGCTTCGCCTTTGTACATTTGAGCTCTAGTTCTACCGTGTATTGAGATTGCTTTTGCTCCAACGTCCTGTAATCTTTCCGCCACTTCGACAATTCTAATTGAATTTTCGTCCCACCCTAGCCTTGTTTTAATGGTTATTGGTAATTTAGTTCTTTTACACATTTCGCTTGTTAATTTAACCATTAGCTCAATGTCTTTTAGAATGCCTGCTCCTGCGCCTTTAGAAACAACTTTTTTTACAGGGCATCCAAAATTAATGTCAATGATATCTGGATTTACAGACTCAACAATATCAACAGACTGAAGCATTGAATCTAGGTTAGCTCCAAAAATTTGAATACCCACAGGCCTTTCTTTTTCAAAAATATCTAACTTAATTACGCTTTTTTGAGCGTTTCTTATTAGGCCTTCGCTTGAGATAAACTCTGTATAAACAACGTCAGCCCCTTGCTCTTTGCACAATGCTCTAAACGGAGGGTCGCTAACGTCCTCCATTGGGGCTAACAAAAGAGGAAAGTCTGGTAATTCAATTTCTCCTATCTTAATCAAAACCTGTTTTTATGTAGTGCAAAAGTAAAACATTAATCTTAATAGACTTAAAGAGTTTATTGCGCTATATTTGTCCCTTATTTATTTTTAAATGGCTGAAATTAGAAATTTCTGTATTATCGCTCACATAGACCATGGAAAAAGTACGCTTGCCGATAGGCTTCTTGACTTTACAGGCGCTGTTACTAGTAGAGAAAAACAAGACCAGTTATTAGATAATATGGACATTGAAAGAGAAAGGGGTATAACCATCAAGTCTCACGCAATTCAAATGAATTATAAAAAAGATGGTGTTGATTATGTTCTAAACTTAATTGACACACCTGGGCATGTTGATTTTTCATATGAAGTCTCGCGCTCCATCGCTGCCTGTGAAGGCGCGCTTCTTATTGTAGATGCTGCGCAGAGTATTCAGGCCCAGACAATCTCAAATCTTTATTTGGCTTTAGAAAACGATTTAGAAATTATTCCTGTATTAAACAAAATTGATCTTCCTTCTGCCAATCCAGAAGAGGTTAGTGATGATATTATTGATTTACTGGGTTGTAAAAAAGAAGAAATTATACATGCCTCTGCGAAAACAGGTCTTGGAATAGACGATATTTTAAACGCTATAATTAAAGTGGTTCCTGCTCCAGATACTGACGAGAACGCCCCTTTAAAGGCTCTTATTTTTGATTCTGTTTACAATCCTTTTAGAGGAGTGGAAACGTATTTTAGAGTTTTTTCTGGTAAAATTTCAAAAGGTCAAAAAATTAAGTTTCTTGCTACTCAAAAAGAATATTCTGCTGATGAGGTGGGTACTTTAAACCTAACACAGACTCCAAAAAAGTTCATTGGAGCTGGTGATGTAGGTTATTTAATTACAGGAATTAAAAACGCAAAAGAAGTTAAAGTTGGAGACACAATCCTTGAGGTTGAGTCTACAGAAACAACAGGTGTGTCTGGATTTGAAGATGTAAAACCTATGGTTTTTGCTGGAATCTACCCTGTTGACACTGAAGATTACGAAGAGTTACGCTCTTCAATGGATAAGCTACAGCTAAATGACGCTTCTTTAGTTTATTCTCCTGAAAGCTCTTCAGCCCTGGGTTTTGGTTTTCGGTGTGGTTTTTTAGGAATGCTTCATTTAGAAATAATACAAGAAAGGCTTGAAAGAGAGTTTAACATGTCTGTAATTACAACTGTCCCTAACGTGTCTTACAGCGCATATACCAGAAAAGACCCAAATGCCCCAATACTTGTAAACAACCCGACTGACCTGCCAGATCCTTCAAGCCTAGAGAGAGTTGAAGAGCCTTTTATTAAGGCGACTATAATTACAAAATCTGACTATGTTGGTAATGTGATGAGCTTGTGTATTGAAAAAAGAGGAGAAATTAAAAATCAAACGTATTTAACCACTCAAAGAGTTGAGCTTGTTTTCGACATGCCACTGGCTGAAATAGTCTTTGATTTTTACGACAGGCTTAAAACAGTTTCTAAAGGATATGCTTCTTTTGATTATTCGCCGATTGGTATGAGAAAATCTAAACTTGTTAAGGTTGATCTCTTGTTAAACGGCAGTTCTGTCGACGCTCTTTCTTCTTTAATTCACTCAGACAACGCATATTCTATTGGAAAAAAAATGTGTGAAAAATTACGACAACTAATCCCTCGTCAACAATTCGACATACCAATACAGGCGGCTATTGGCGCTAAAATCATTTCAAGAGAAACAATAAAAGCGGTAAGAAAAGATGTAACAGCCAAATGTTACGGGGGAGATATAAGCAGAAAAAGAAAGCTTCTTGAAAGGCAGAAAAAAGGTAAAAAGAAAATGAGACAGGTAGGAAGTGTTGAAATTCCTCAAGAAGCTTTTATGGCAGTCTTAAAGCTAAATGATTAGATTTTGTTGGTTACTTTGTTTTAAAATTTGATCACTAGTTGTTTGCAAAAATAGTTTTACAATTAAATAAATCTTTATAGGATTTCTGTTTAAAAATATTATTTTTAATATAATAACGTTTTTATGAAAAAACTTCAAAGAACATTGTCTTTGCCTGGTGCAATCGCTGTAAGTGTTGGTGGAATGCTTAGTGGGATTTTTGTTCTTCCTGGGCTTGCCGTTGGCATCACAGGGTCTTCTGTTTGGTTGGCTTTTCTGGTTTCTGCGTTGTGTATATTACCCGCTGTTTTGTCAAAATCTGAACTGGCTACATCAATGCCTAAATCTGGGGGGACATATGTTTATATCGAAAGAGCTTTTGGTCCTTTGTTTGGAACAATTTCTGGTTTAGGGCTCTGGTTATCTTTACTGTTAAAAAGTGCTTTTTCACTTGTTGGGCTAAGCGCTTATTTATATGTCTTAATTGAGATCGACTCAAGCCTTACTAAAAGTATTGCCCTTTTCTCTCTTCTTCTTATTTTATTGTTGAATATTTTTGGTGTTAAAAAAGTTGAAAAAACCCAGCTTATTATAGTTAGTATTAGCGTTCTATCTTTAATATGTGTTGTTTTTTTTGGATTTGGATCTTTTGACGCCTCTCTTACAGAGCCTGTTTTTGCAAAGGAATCTTCCGGTTTTATAAGCGCTGTTGCTTTCTTGTATATTTCGTATGCAGGTGTTACAAAAGTTGCCGCTGTTGCTGGTGAGATTAAAAACCCTGAAAAAAACCTGCCTAAAACTATGTTGATTTCTTTGTTTTTAATCACGGTTGTTTATGTTTTGGTGGCAATTGTTTTAGTTGGAAACGTGGAGGCTTCTCTTTTGGTAAACGACATTAAGCCTATTTATACTTTATCTCAAAAATTAGGTGGCAACGCTTTTGGATATGCTGCTGGTGTGGTTGGGGTTTTGACACTTCTTTCAATGGCTAACTCGGGGGTGCTTGCTTCTTCTAGGTTTCCTTTTGCAATGGCAAGAGACAAAATGTTGCCCGGGTTTCTGGGTTCAATAAGTGGGAAGTTTATGACTCCTGTTTATTCTATTATTGTGACTGCCCTTATAATTGGTCTTGCTATAATATATTTAGATGTTGAAAAAATCGCAAAACTAGCTAGTGCTTTTAAAGTTTTAATGTTTATTTCGGTAAATCTTGCGGTGATAGTTTTAAGAGAAACAAACGCTCAGTGGTACAACCCTTCTTACAGATCTCCTTTTTATCCGTATGTTCAAATTTTTGGTGTTCTTAGCGGTATTGTGTTGTTAGCTTATTTAGGTATTATGCCGCTACTATCAATACTTGGAGCTTTTGTTTTTGGGTTTGTAACTTTTTTCTTTTACGGAAGAAAAACCAACAGAAAGGGTGTTTTTTCAAACTACAAAGTCCTTTCTTTCTTGTTTAGAAGTGGCAAAGAGGGCGCTGAAGAGATAAAAACAGATTTAAACACAAACGAAGAAGAGGTTGTTAACACTAGTGCCGAAATAGTGGTTCCTTTGCTTGGGGATGAAACGTCTCCAGAAACACTGGTTGAAATTGCCTCCTCCATTAAAAACAATGTTAAGCTTAACGCTATCAATTTAATTGAAGCGCCTAATCAAACTTTTTTGGAAGCGGTCAACACCCATTCGCCAAAATCTGAATCTATTAAAAGAAGAATCTTAAACATTAAATCTCTTAAAAAAACTAATTTAACCTATGAAACCGTTTCGACTCACAACGTGTCTAATTCTATCGAAAACATAACGGGGCAAAGAAAATGTAAATGGCTTGTTATGGGCTGGGAAGGAAGGGCTAGATCTGGGATTTTGGTGGGGAATCCTATTGGCTGGCTTTTAAGAAATGTGAACTCTAGTTTTGCGCTGTATAAAGATAACGGGGTTAGAAGTTTTGAAAAAATTGTTCTTGCTTTAAGGCCTGGAAGAAAAAACAAGGCTTTTATTGAAGTTGCTGAAAATATTTGTGGTTTTTATGGGGCAAAATTAACTTTGCTGAATATAGTTCCTTTTGATGCGTCTTCCGAAACAAAGAAGTCTATTAGAATTTCTTCTTCTGCATTGATATCCAACACTTCTTGTGAAAGTGAGCTTGTTCTTGTAGAAAGCGACAACCCTTTAGAAACCATTTCTGAACAGTCTGCAAATTTTGATTTACTAATACTGGGGACGCCCGAAAAAGACAATTGGCTAAACGTTTTGTTTGGAGGGGGTAAAGACAAGTTTGTTCATAACTCTGTGTGTTCTGTTTTAAGGCTTACTATTAAGTAATTCTTTATATTTATATTATGACTCTACACCCTATTGAGGCCGGAAACTTTAAATTAGATGGAGGCGCTATGTTTGGGGTGGTTCCTAAATCGCTTTGGCAAAAAACCAACCCTTCTGATAAAAACAACATGATTGACATGGCCTCAAGATGTTTGCTTATTGAAGACGGCAAAAGGTTAATGCTAATAGATACTGGAATGGGAACAAAACAAACAGAAAAGTTTTTTAGCTACTATTATAGGTGGGGAGAACATGAGCTGGTTTCGTCAATTAATAAAGCGGGTTTTTCCTGTGAAGAGATCACAGATGTTGTTTTTACCCATCTTCATTTCGATCATTGTGGAGGGGGTGCTGTTTGGGACAACAACAAGTCGTTTTACAGACCTCTATTTAAAAACGCTAAGTATTGGAGTAATAAAAATCATTGGTCTTGGGCTGAAAACCCAAACCCTAGAGAAAAAGCATCTTTTTTAAAAGAAAACCTGTCTCCTATTAAAGAGTCGGGGGCTCTTGAGTTTGTATCTCAGCACCCCGCGGGGTTTGAATACAAAAAAGAAATTAACATGGATATATTGTTTGTTGATGGCCACACAGAAAAACAAATGATCCCTAAAATAATCTATCAAAACAAGCCCCTTGTTTTTGCTGCTGATCTTTTGCCCACTGCTGGACATGTTCCTGTTCCTTATGTAATGGGTTACGACGTAAGACCCCTGGTTTCAATGAGTGAAAAAGAATTGTTTTTAAAGGAGGCTGTAGACAACGGCTATTATTTGTATTTAGAACACGATCCTCACAATCAAATCATCACTTTAAAAAACACAGAAAGAGGGATAAGAATTGATAAAAAATTTACTTTTAACGAACTGTTTAATTAAAATACATATGAAAACTTTTTTTTATTTATTTGCTTTTCTGCCTGCTTTCATGTTTTCACAATCTTATTGGCAACAAAACGCTGACTACGAAATGAGCGTTGATGTTGATGTTAAAACGTTTAAGTTTAGTGGAAAGCAAGAAATTGTATACACCAATAATTCGCCAGACACTATAACTAAAGTGTATTACCATCTTTATTTTAATGCTTTCAAGCCGGGAAGTCAAATGGACGTTAGGTCTCTTAATATTAGCGACCCTGACAGAAGGGTTCAAGACAGAATTAGCAAATTGAAAAAAAATGAAGAAGGCAATTTATCTGTTTTTGATTTAAAGCAAGACGGTAAGCTTTTAGAGTTTGAGCAACAAGAAACTGTTTTGTTGGCAAGGTTAAACAAGCGTCTTTTACCTGGAAAAAAAACAAAACTAACATTAGTTTTTGATGGTGTTGTCCCAAAACAGATTCGCAGATCCGGACGAAATAATAAAGACGGAGTGGCTTTGTCAATGACACAATGGTTTCCTAAACTTGCAGAGTACGATTTTGAGGGTTGGCACCCCAATCCTTACATTGCTAGAGAGTTTCACGGGGTATGGGGAGATTACAACGTTAAAATAAGTATTGACAAAGACTATATCTTGGGGGGTACGGGCTATTTACAAAACCCCAACGAAATAGGCTACGGCTATCAATCTAAAAACAAAATTATTGACCATTCAGAAAAAGAAAGACTAACCTGGCATTTTTACGCCCCTAATGTACACGACTTCACTTGGGCAGCTGACCCTGACTTTTATCACGATGTGGTTAAAGGCCCTAACGATGTAGATTTACATTTTTTGTATAAAACAAACCAAGAAAACTGGCGAAAACTACAGCCTCACAGTGTTGGTTTAATGGAGTATTTTAATGAAAATATTGGTGAATACCCTTGGGAGCAGTATTCAATAATACAAGGGGGAGACGGGGGCATGGAATATGCAATGTCTACCCTTATTACAGGGGGAGAGCAATATTCTAGACTGCTTGGAACAACTTCTCACGAAATGGCTCACGCTTGGTTTCAACATATTTTAGCCAATAACGAAGCAAAACACGCGTGGATGGACGAAGGGTTTGCTTCTTACATTGATGTTTTAGCCGAGAACAGTGTTTTAGGAAAGTCTCCTAAAAATCCTTTTAAAGGATCTTACAACAGTTACCGTAGATTAGCAAATTCTGGTGTTGAGCAACCCCAAACAACACATTCTGACAGGTATAATTATAATTTTGCATATAGCGTTTCTGCTTACAGTAAAGGGGCTGTTTTTTTGGCTCAACTGGGTTATGTTGTTGGCCAGGAAACGCTTAAAAAAATCATTAAAAGATATTTTAGCGAATTTAAGTTTAAACACCCTGGTCCAAATGATTTTAAAAGAGTAGCTGAAAAGGTTTCGGACTTAGAGCTTGAGTGGTACTTAAACGACTGGACAAGAACAGCGGAAAAAATTGATTACTCTGTTAAATACCAAGACGGAAGCGTTCTTTTGGAGAGAAAAGGGTTAATACCAATGCCTATTGAGCTTGTTGTTACGTTTGTGGATGAAACAAAAAAAAGCTTTTATATTCCTATTGATCTTATGAGGGGTGTTAAAAAGGAGTTAAGCCCTGATTTTGAAACCCTTCCATATTGGGGGTGGGCTAATCCTGTTTACTCTATACCATTACAAAAAGAAGTAAGTATGATAGAAATAGATCCTTCTGGTCTTTTAGCGGATGTAGACATGACAAATAATCTGTTTCAGCTTTAAATGTTTCTTTTTAAAAAACAAAACTCTTTAAAAAGTAAAAAAGAAATAGAACTTCTTTTTAAGTCGGGATCGTTTTGTTCTATTAAATTTTTAAGATCGATTTATTTAAACGGGGGGTCTTCTTTAAAAATAGGGGTTTCTGTTCCTAAAAAACTAGTTCCTTTGGCTGTTACAAGAAACCTTTTAAAAAGAAGAATAAAAGAACAAATTAAAGCTTTACCTAAAGAAGTTTTAAGTGGTAAAAAAGGCAGTCTTTTTGTTTTGTTTCAAGGGAAAAAAGAAGTTTCTTCAAAAGACATTTCTATATGTGTAAAAGAATTGTTTTTAAAAACACTCCATTGAAACGTGTGGGATCCCGTCTTCTAAATATTCCTTTCCTTTCGCTATAAAAGCGTGCTTAGAGTAAAAGGTTTTTAAATGGGCTTGTGCTGATATTTTTACTTTTTTGTTTCCGTAATAATTTTTAATTGTCTTTAAAGACTCTTTAACAAGTTCGTCTCCATAACCCTGACCTCTCTTTTCTTTTTTAATAATTGCTCTTCCAAAAGACGTTTCTTTAAAATAATCTCCTTCGTTAAACAGTCTAGAATATGCTATTAGCTCTTTATTAATGTAGCCTAAAAGATGTATTGCTATCTGGTCTTTATTGTCAATGTCTTGGTAAACACAGTCTTGCTCCACAACAAAAACCTCTGACCTTAGTCTTAAAACACTGTAAAGCTCTTCCAAAGAAACCTCGGACCACTTTTTTTTAACCCATTCTATTTTCATTTAGGAATTTTATTAACTCTTGTTAAGTGTCTACCCCCTTCAAATCCTGTGCTTAAGAAAACTTTTACCATTTCTTTTGCTTCTTTTAGGCTTACAAATCTTGATGGGATGCTTAAAACATTTGCGTTGTTGTGAGTTCTTGAGAGCTCCGCTATTTCTTTATTCCAGCATAAAGCTGATCTTATTTTTTGGTGTTTATTTGCTGTCATATTAGCTCCATTTCCGCTACCACAAATTATTATTCCAAAATCAACTTCATTGTTTTCTACTTGTTTAGCTACTGGATGAATATGATCTGGGTAATCCACACTTTGATTGTTGTCGGTTCCATGATTATTAACGTTGTGATTTTCGCTTAACAACATTTTTTTTATTTCTTGTTTGTATTCTGTTCCTGCGTGATCGTTTCCTATAGCTATATTCATGTGTTTATAATTAGTTGATTAGTTGTTAACTTGTTTTTACAACATCTTTATAAATGATGTTTATTAAATTTAAATATCTTTTGTTATTATTTCTCCTCCTTTAATAAACATTCTTTTTATAATTATTAACAATTATTTTATTTATACTTGTTAACATTTTTTTTATTAACATGTGTTTATGTTTGTTGAAATATCTTCTAAAAGATTTTCTAAAAAAATGTATAACCTGTTCATTACTTATATTAATTTTTTTATTAATTTAATTTATTGTACAAATTAACAAGCTATAATAATAACCATATATTTTTAAAAATCTATCTATTATAATTATATAAATGTTAACTACTATTTAATCTTTAAAAATTATTTAAGATTATATTTGAACTATAATGTCAAAGAAAAAAACCAACTCTTTTAATACCGCTATTATTAATGTTTTTAAAAATAATTCTAATAAAAAGAAATTAAATTTTAGGCAAATTAAAAGTAGATTAAACGAAAAAAACATAATACTTATTAAAAAAGCATTAGAATCTTTAGAAAAACAAGATGTTTTAAAACAAGTTAACCAAGGAAGTTATATACTTAATCAGAAAAAAACAGTAAAAGGAATTATAGATAAAACCAAAAAAGGGTCCGGTTATTTAATAGTTGAAAACAATGAAAAGGATTTTTTTATATCAGAAAAAAATATTGGAAATTCACTTAATGGCGACACGGTTGAATGTGTTAAAATATCAAACAGAGAGGTTGAAGTAATTAAAATACTTAAAAGAAAAAAAGAAAGATACGTTGGTGTAGTTTTTACTGAAAACAATCAAAAATTTGTTGACTATAATTCTAATAAAGACAAGGTTCTTTTTATCTGTAAAGACAATAATATAAAAAACAACGACATTGTTGTTTTTGAAATATTCAACTGGGAAAACAAAATTCCTGAAGCGAGTGTTTTAAAAACTTTAGGAGAAAAAGGAAATGTAAATAACGAAATACACGCCATTTTAGAAGAGTTTGAATTACCATATGAATTTGATAAAAACCTTATTAAAGAAGCAGAATTATTAAAAGACTTTCAAAACAAAAAAGAAGACACCAAAAGAAAATGTTTTAAAAACACAACAACCTTTACTATTGATCCTGCTGACGCTAAAGATTTTGATGACGCAATTTCTGTTAATAAAATTGATAATGAAACTACAGAAATAGGGGTTCATATAGCAGACGTTTCTCATTTTTTAAAAGAAAATACAAACCTTAATAGAGAGGCAGAAAAAAGAGCGACATCTGTTTACTTAGTTGACAGGGTAGTTCCTATGCTTCCAGAACAAATTTCAAACCACTTATGTTCTTTAAATCCAAGAGAAGATAAATATGCTTTTTCTGCTGTTTTTACTTTTAAAAACAACACTATTATAAAAGAATGGTTTGGAAAAACAGTAATAAACTCAAACGAAAGACTTTCTTATAAAGAAGCACAGTTTGTAATTGATAACAAAAAAAGAAAAATACCTTTTAATATATCTCTTAACAACAAAGCAAAAGAAATAAATAAAGAAGTTGAAGAAGGTATATATATAATCAACAGGATAGCAAAAAAACTCAGAGAAGAAAGACATAAAAAAGGGTCTATTTCTTTCAATAAAAAAGAAGTTAAATTTGTTTTAAACAAAGAAAAAGAACCTATAAAAACAGTAATAAAAGAATCGTTAGCCGCAAATAAGTTAATAGAAGAATTTATGCTGTTAGCAAATAAAAAAGTAGCGAGCCTTTTTATTAAACACAAAAACGGATTATTTAGAATTCACGATTATCCAGACGATCAAAAAATAATTATACTAGAAAGAATTATTAAAAAACTAGGATATAAACTAAACTTACGCAACACAAAAAACATTAACAACCAGCTAAATCTATTACTTAAACAAACCGAAAATTCACCTGAAAAAAATCTTATTGATACGTTGGTTATTAGAAGTATGAGCAAAGCAAAATATTCAACAAAAAACATTGGACATTTTGGATTGTCTTTTGAAAAATACACACACTTCACATCCCCAATAAGAAGATATCCGGACGTGTTGGTTCATAGAGAGCTTGAAAGAATTCTCACAAACAATAAAAAAACTCAAAACTTAGAAAAACTTTGCTTACACTGCTCTACAAGAGAAGAGGTTGCTACAAAAGCAGAAAGAGCGTCTATAAAATTTATGCAGGTTAAGTTTATGTCNAAAAANATAAANAAAAATTACGNGGGTGTTATTTCNGGTATAAATGANAGGGGTGTTTTTGTTGNGGCAGTTGACAATAAATGTGAGGGTTTTATAAGAATAAAAGATATTCCTGGGGATTATTTTAATTTTTTAGAAAACGAGATGTTGTTTTTAGGAAGACACACTAAAGAAGAATATAGGCTGGGAGACAAGGTTTTAATAAAAGTAATTGGAGTAAACCAATCCAAAAAACAAATTGATTTTTCATTGTTAGAAAAAATGTAATTTTAATAATTAATTGAAACAAGGCCAAATGAAGAAAATATTTTTTTTATTAATTTCTCAGATAATTTTTTCACAAATTGAAAAAAACATTGGTGATTTTCAAGAGCTTAAAGCTTTAGACGGGATCAACGTGATCTTGGAAAAATCTTCTGAAAACAATATTAAAATAACGGGCGACAACACTGAAAACGTGGTGGTGATCAACAAGTCTGGAACCTTAATCTTAAGAATGCAGCTAGTTAAAAAACTTAAAGGTCAAAACACCGTTGTAAAACTTAAACATAAAAGCAGAATTTTTTTAATAGAAGCAAAACAGTCTGCAACAGTTATCTCTAAAGACACCCTTAAGCAATCAACAATGTATTTAAAATCTGCTTCAGGCGGAAAGATTGAGCTTAACTTACAAACAGAAAAAACTACTGCCACTGTAAATAGCGGGGGTGTTGTAAACATAAAAGGATCAACGTTTTCTTTTGAAGCAACAGCTAAAAGCGGAGGTGTTATAAAGGCAAATAATTTTTTGTCAAGTCAAACAAAGGTTAGTGCCTCGTCGGGAGGATCATGTAAGGCAAACGCAAGAGACATTTTTGAAGCAAAAGCTTCTCTTGGAGGGGCAATAGACGTTTATGGTAATCCAAAAACTTTTAACCAAACAATATCTTTAGGGGGAAACATAACAGAAATAAAAAATGACTGATTTTCTTCCAGCAATTTTTTTAGGAATCATACTTTCTTTCACGATAGGCCCTGTTTTTTTTACTATTCTAGAAATTAGCGTTAGCAAAGGGTTTAAGGCCGCTGTTTTTTTTAATATTGGAGTTGTTTTTTCTGAAATCGTTTTTTTTGCAATAGCTTATGCAAGCACAAGTAGCTTACTAGAATCCATTCAAGAAAATCCGTCCTGGAAAATTTTAGGGGGTGTTTTACTGTCTTTTTATGCCGGAATAACCCTTTTAGGGATGTATCAAAATAAAGAAGAGGCCAGTCAGTATCGATTTGACCCCAAATCGGAATCTCCAAACATAATTAAAAACATGATTAAAGGGTTCTTGCTAAACATTATAAATTTTGCTGTTTTGGTTTTTTGGATATTGGTGGTAGCAAATTATGGGCCCGGGTTTCAAGACACGGAATATAAAATGGTAATGTTTTTTTTAGCAATTGTAGGCACATATTTTTCAATTGATTTAGGTAAAATATATTTAGCACAACAACTGAAAAGTAGTTTGACAAAAGATGTAATAACAAAAATTAAGATAGCTGTAAATGTTATAATTTTAATTATCGGACTAGTATTAATTTTCAAAGGCTTTTTCGAATAAAAAACCCCTTCATTTAAGAAAGGGTTTTGAGGCACCGAGCGGATTCGAACCGCTGTACAAGCTTTTGCAGAGCTCTGCCTAGCCACTCGGCCACAGTGCCAGTAAAGGCGCAAAAATACACATTTTTAAAATTTAGAATCTCTTTTTTTCTTTAATTTTACAGAGACCCCTTCTACATCACCGTTTATAGGGGGACACACCTTTGTTATAGTCACAACAGATTTTGTTACACGAGGTTCTTTTTGAAAAATCTTCTCATTTATTCTTTGAGCCACAGTTTCCAGAAGCTTTGAAGGTTTAGACATTTCGGTTTTTATTATATGGTTTAATAAAACATAGTCTATAGTGTCTGCTAATTCATCAGAACTAGCACTTTTTTTTAAGTCGCCCCAAACCTTAAGATTTACAAGGTAGTCGCTACCCACAATTGACTCTTCTTTAAGGCAGCCGTGAAAAGAGTAGCAACGAACGTTTTTAAGTATAATTTTTCCCATATTAACAAAGATAGTTTAAACAAAGAAAAAGAGTAAGGAATTATTTAACTTTGCTTTTTTTGCAAAGTGAAAGAATCTAAAAATTTTATTGAGAATATAATTGACGAAGATCTTGCCTTGGGGCTTGATAAGTCTTTGCTTAAATTTAGATTTCCACCTGAGCCAAACGGGTTTTTACACATAGGCCATGTTAAGGCAATTTGCGTAAACTTTAGCTTGGCAAAAAAATATAACGCACCCGTTGTTTTGCGTTTTGACGACACGAATCCAGAAAAAGAAGAACAACAATATATTGACGCTATTAAAAAAGACATCTCTTGGCTGGGTTTTAAATGGGACGAAGAAAGGTTTGCGTCAGATTATTTTGAGCAACTATACCTCTGGGCTATAGAGCTAATTAAAAACGGTAAAGCGTATGTTGACTCCCAGTCTTCCACAGCAATGGCCGAACAAAAAGGCTCCCCCACAAACCCAGGCAAAAACAGTCCGTTTAGAGACAGGTCTATTGATGAAAACATAAAGCTGTTTAATGAAATGAAACAAGGCTTGCATGACGAAGGAAAACATGTCTTACGCGCAAAAATAAGCATGAACGCAAACAACATGCTTTTAAGAGACCCTGTGATTTACCGTGTAATTAAAAAAGAACACCCAAGAACTGGGTCTAACTGGGTTGTTTATCCTTTGTACGATTGGGCCCACGGGGAATCTGATTATATAGAACAAATTTCTCATTCTTTGTGCACACTAGAATTTAAACCCCATAGAGAATTATACAATTGGTTTTTAAAACAAATTGCTAAGCCCTCTAAACTAAAACCTAAACAAAGAGAGTTTGCAAGGTTAAATTTAAGCCACACTATTACTTCAAAAAGAAAATTAATGCTGCTTGTAAATTCTGGATTAGTGTCAGGGTGGGACGATCCTAGAATGCCAACTATTTCCGGATTAAGAAGAAGAGGCTACCCACCAGAAGCCTTACAAGAATTTGTTAGGCTGGCCGGAGTAGCAAAAAGAGAGAATGTTATTGAGGCGTCATTGCTAGAGTTTTGCGCAAGAGAGGAGCTCAACAAAACCTCTAATAGGGTTATGGTCGTTTTAGACCCTTTAAAACTAACGATTACAAATTATCCAAGCGATACAGATGAAATGGTTCTTTCAGAAAACAATCCAGAAAACCCTCTGTCAGGAGAAAGAGAGATGCCTTTTGGAAAAGAAATTTTTATTGAACAAGAAGATTTTAAGACCGAAGCAAACAGAAAGTTTTTTAGGCTTACAATTGGCAAAGAAGTGAGGCTTAAAAGCGCATATATTATTAAAGCAAACGAAGTTGTTTATGATGATAAAAACAACGTTGTTGAGGTGTTGTGTACTTATGATCCAAAAAGCAAAAGCGGTTCTGGGTCTGAAGAAAGTCAAAGAAAGGTAAAAGGAACTCTGCACTGGGTTTCAAAAAAAGGTTCAGTTGACGTAAAGGTCAACGAATATGACAGGCTTTTTGAACACGCCAGCCCTTCAACCGCCAAAAACAACGAAGACCTTTTTCAAATGATAAACCCGAACTCTTCCAAAACAAGCGTTGCAAAAGCGGAACCTTTTTTGTCTAAAGCCAAAAAAGGCGAGAGGTATCAATTTCAAAGAAAAGGGTATTTCATTGTTGACAACAACGAAACCCCTTTAATTATTTTTAACAAAACGGTTGGCTTAAGAGACAACTGGAAGAAATAGTATTATTCTTTGTTTTTTTCTTTTTCTTTTTTAAGGGCAGCCTTTTTCATTTCTTCCCCAATTTGGTTACTGGCCGTAAAAGAAGCCACCATGTTGTTTAGCATTTCAGAGCCTGCTTGAGGAGAGTTAGGCATAAGAATTAAGTTACTATTGCTAGCAGATCCGACAGACTGTAATGTGTCGTAATGTTGGGTAACAACAATCAAAGCAGAAGCCTCTTGCGAATTAATATCGACCCCGTTTAATACTTTTACAGAATCTTCAAGACCTCTTGCAATTTCCCTTCTCTGGTCCGCTATACCTTGACCTTGGAGCCTTTTGCTTTCAGCCTCAGCTTTTGCTCTTTCAACGATTAATATTCTTTGAGCGTCTCCCTCAAACTGAGCCGCAACCTTTTCTCTTTCAGAAGCATTAATCCTGTTCATAGACTCTTTTACTTGTGAGTCAGGATCAATATCAGTTACCAAGGTTTTTATTATGTCAAAACCGTAGTTTTTCATCGCTTCATTAAGTTCTCCTTTCACAGCGATAGCAACATCGTGTTTTTTTTCAAAAACATCGTCAAGAATCATTTTAGGTACCTCAGCCCTTACAACATCAAAAACGTACGACGTTATTTGGTCGTTAGGATAGTCTAGTTTGTAAAACGCGTCATAAACCTTTTCTTTTATAACCATAAACTGAACAGAAACCTTGATTTTTACAAAAACATCATCTTTGGTCT
>PADT01000002.1 GCA_002700465.1 Flavobacteriaceae bacterium
TGATGAGAAGAATCTAATAATGATTTTGATGGAATACATCCGACGTTTAGACAGGTACCTCCTAATGTATTGTATTTTTCAATAATAGCTGTTTTCATTCCTAACTGTGCACATCTTATAGCGCAAACGTATCCACCAGGTCCAGAACCTATTACAACGACATCAAAATGTTCCATACTTTTTTTTTCAAAAATACAAATGTTTTAATTTATTTCATAAATCAATTACCTTTTTAATTGAACTAAATTATATATTAGCTAGATGACAAAAACAGATAAAAAAAATCAAAAAAAAATCAATTTATCATTAAATGAGTCATTGTTTCCAATACTTCTTTTAATAATATTTTTATCATTTAATGTTTATGTATATGGGGATGATGCTATGGGAGGCTCCAATCAGTTTATTCTTCTTCTTGGAGCTGCAGCTGGAATTGGGTTAGGTGTTTTTAAGGGATTTAAGTTTAGTAATATGATGAGTCAAGTTGCTGAAAATTTAAAATCTGTTACAGGTGCAATAGTCATTTTACTTTTTGTTGGTGCATTATCGGGTACATGGTTAATAAGTGGTATTATACCTTCAATGATTTATTATGGTCTAAACATACTTCATCCATCAATTTTTCTTCCATCATGTTTAATTATTTGTGCAATTATTTCAATTGCAACCGGAAGTAGTTGGACAACATCTGCAACAGTTGGAATTGCATTAATTGGTATTTCTAAAGCAATAGGTATTCCTGTAGAAATGTCAGCAGGAGCAATTATTTCAGGAGCTTATTTTGGAGATAAATTATCTCCTTTAAGTGATACAACAAATCTTGCCCCAGCAATTTCTGGATCAGATTTATTTACTCATATAAAATATTTAACAATAACTACAGTTCCAACAATCTCAATTAGTCTTATAATATTTATTATTTTAAACTTTTACATGATTTCATCTGGACCGACTGATAATACTGTTTTACTTGAAGCAATTAATCAAACTTTTAATATTACCCCCTTAATATTTATAGTCCCCTTTATCGTAATTGTATTAATTATAAAAAAAACACCTCCTATAATTGCTTTGTTTACTGGAACAATTTTGGGAGCAATATTTGCTCTTATTTTTCAGCAAGATATTTTAACCCAATTATCAAATTCTAATTCATTAACATTTGAAGGTGCATACAGTGCTATTATTAATTCAATTACTGTAGATACAAATATTGAATCTGGTAATTCTGAATTAAATGATCTGTTTACAAGTGGAGGAATGCTTGGAATGATGAATACAATATGGTTAGTAATTAGTGCAATGGTTTTTGGAGGAGTTATGGAATCAATTGGTGCTTTAAAAACAATAACAACATCTTTATTAAACTTAGGCAAATCAACTTTTTCTTTGTTTGCAAGTACTGCAGGAAGTTGTTTAGCAATTAACCTAACTACATCAGATCAATATTTAGCTATTGTTATACCAGGTAAAATGTTTGAAAAAGCATTTAAAGAAAAAAATTTAGCGCCTGAAAATTTAAGTAGAACCTTGGAGGATACTGGAACAGTAACATCTGTATTAATTCCTTGGAATAGCTGTGGTGCTTATCAATCTGGAGTTTTAGGTGTTAGTGTATTAGATTACTTCTTTTACGCTATATTTAATTGGTTAAGTTTCTTTATGACATTAATAGTAGCAGGATTTAATTATAAAATCAAGAAACTTGAAATTAAGAAAGCTTAATATTATTAATTATAAATATTACTTTTGTTAAATACCTCTTATGTCTAAAACTAAAAGTAAGTTAAAAGGATATTTTTCATTATCAAGAACTCAGCAAATCATGTTTGGGGTTTTTTTAGTGCTATTCTCAATTATTATTTTTTCTTCTTTAATTTCATATTTTGGAACATGGAGAGCTGATCAATCTGAATTAACTCAATTCTTTAACAAAGATGTAGATTCAATAAATATTGCAAGTAAATTTGGTGCTTTAATAAGTCATTTTTTGATTTATTTAATGTTTGGTGTTTCTTCTTTTATTTTACCAATTTTACTATTTATATCTGGATTAACTTTATTTGTGAATGCAGATTTAGCAAAACTTTTTAAAAGGTGGTTTTGGGGAATTTTAATAATGATATGGTTTTCATTATTTTTTGGATATTATTCTACAAATTATATTTATTCAGGTAGCATTGGATTTGAAGTAAATGAATTCTTAAAAATTTATATTGGAGAAATTGGGATAGTTTCATTACTAATTTTCGGACTAGTAACTTATATAGTTGTCAGATTAAAAGTAACCCCTGAAAAAGTTTTTGAATTTTTTAAAAAATTATATCCAAAAGTAAAGAGTGAACTAATTGAAGATACACAAGCTAGTGCAGTAGAAGTTGATCTATCTACTAAATTAGATCCAATAGAAACTGAGTCTAAATTTAATATCAAAAGTGAAGATCTGAAACCTACAATAGCAAATTTCTCTTCTTACAATGACAAGCCTGATATTATACCAACTGAAAAGAACGATAGTGAAATTAAAATTGAAATTGAAAATAATGAAGAAGAAGAAATATTAGATGAAGATGCTATCGCTAAAGGTTTAGTAAAGAAATTTGGTGAATATGATCATACCCTAGAATTAAAGAATTATAAAACTCCCTCAATAGAATTATTAAATGAATACGATAGCGGAGGAGTAATTACTATAAATGAAGAAGAATTAGAGGAGAATAAAGAAAAAATAATTGAAACTCTTAAGAATTATAAAATTGGTATTGATCAAATAAAAGCTACTATTGGACCAACTGTAACTCTTTATGAAATAATTCCTGAAGCAGGAATCAGAATATCTAAAATTAAAAATTTAGAGGATGACATAGCATTATCGTTAGCTGCATTGGGAATAAGAATTATAGCACCAATTCCTGGAAAAGGAACAATAGGAATTGAGGTTCCAAATAAAAATTCGACTATTGTTTCTATGAAATCAGTATTAGCTTCAAAGAATTATCAAGAAGCTGAAATGGAACTTCCTATTGCATTAGGAAAAAATATTAGTAATGAAACTTATGTTGTTGATTTAGCGAAAATGCCACACTTACTGATGGCAGGTGCTACAGGTCAGGGTAAATCAGTTGGACTTAACGCAGTTTTAACATCTCTTCTTTACAAAAAACATCCTTCTGAGGTTAAATTTGTTTTAGTTGATCCCAAAAAGGTTGAATTAACTTTATTTAACAAAATAGAAAGACACTATTTAGCAAAGCTCCCTGATACAGATGAAGCCATTATTACAGATAATAAAGCAGTAATAAAAACCTTGAATTCATTGTGTATTGAAATGGATAACAGGTATGAAATGCTAAAAAATGCGCTTTGTAGAAATATAAAAGAATACAATGCAAAGTTTAAACAAAGGAAATTAAATCCAGATTCAGGTAATGTTTTTCTTCCTTACATTGTTTTAATTATAGATGAATTTGCTGATCTAATAATGACAGCAGGAAAAGAAGTGGAAACACCAATAGCAAGATTAGCTCAACTAGCTAGAGCTGTGGGGATTCATCTAATAATTGCAACTCAAAGACCATCTGTAAATGTTATAACTGGAATAATTAAAGCTAATTTTCCAGCAAGAATTGCATTTAGAGTTACATCAAAAATAGATTCTAGAACTATATTAGACAGTGGCGGTGCCGATCAGCTAATTGGAAAAGGTGATATGCTTTACACACAAGGAAATGAATTAGTAAGAATACAATGTGCTTTTGTCGATACACCTGAAATAAATAAAATTACAGATTTTATTGGATCTCAAAAAGCATACGCTACAGCTTACGAATTACCAGAATATGTTGGTGAAGAAAGTTCAAGTTCTTTAGATAATAACATTGAGGATAGAGATGTTTTATTTAGAGAAGCTGCTGAAATTATTGTAATTGCCCAGCAAGGTTCAGCATCATTATTGCAACGTAAAATGAAGTTAGGTTATAACAGAGCTGGTAGAATTATTGACCAATTAGAAGCTGCGGGGATAGTAGGTGCATTTGAAGGAAGTAAAGCTAGAGAAGTTCTAATCCTAGACTTAGCCTCGTTAAATACTATGTTAGAGGGTGAAAAAAATAAGTAATGAAAAAAATTTTAATAATTATACTAATATTTAGTTTTAATATAAATGCTCAAAATGATCCTAGAGCAGAAAAATTATTATCAAAAGTTTCTAATAAAATTGATTTAGCAGAAAGTTATAAAATTGATTTCAAATACACATTAGAAAATAAACTTGAAGGAATTAATCAAGATGCAAACGGAACTGTAACTATTCAAGGAGATAATTATTTATTGAATTTTATGGGAATTACTCAAATATGTGATTCTAATAACGTCTATTCTATTGTCCCAGAAAATGAAGAAGTTATCATATCAAGCATTGAAGAAGAAGAGGAACAAACTATTAAGCCATCTAAGTTGTTAAATTTTTACAGAAAGGGCTACTTAATTCTTTGGGACAAACTTCAGTCAGATTATGAAAACAAAGTTCAATTTGTCAAACTGATACCTAGTGATTCAAATTCAGATATAGATTACTTACTTCTTGGTATAAATATTTCTAATAATAATATTTCAAAACTTATTGAAATTGGAAAAAACAAGACAAAAACTATTCTCAATGTAAATTCAATTGTTTTTGACCCTGTTATAGAAAAAGATATTTTTATTTTTGATGAAAATAATTATACAGATTATTACATAGAAAAATTATAAAATGAAGATTATAGATCGTTATATATTAACATCTTATCTAAAGATATTTTTTAGTTTCTTTTTTATACTGATGTTTATTTTTATCATTCAAATAATATGGGTATTTATTGATGATCTAGCTGGAAAAGAAATTGATTTTGAAATAATTTTCAAATTTCTACTGTTCTACTCTCCCAAACTACTTCCCCTAGTTATTCCATTAACAGTTTTACTAGCTTCAATAATGACTTTCGGTAATTTATCTGAACAATATGAACTGGCAGCTATTAAATCTTCTGGAGTATCACTTTTCAGATCAATGAGAAGTCTTCTTATTGTTAATGTTATTTTGTGTATTGGGATGTTTTTTATAGCAAATAGTCTTATTCCCTATGCAGAATTTAAATCTTATAATCTTAGAAAAAACTTAGCTAAATTAAAACCAGCTTTAGCCATTACAGAAGGAGTTTTCAGTGATATCAATAACATGAATATCAAAGTTGAAAGAAAATACGGTCCAGACAACAATCTTCTTGAAGATATTATTATACATCAAAATAACTTTAACTCGAGAAATACTTTAGTTATAAAAGCTGAATCAGGCGAACTTAAAAGTCAAGATTCAAGTGAAATTTTACAGCTTGTATTAAATAATGGTAAAAGATATGAAGAAATAGAAAGTAGAAGTCCAAACAATAAACAAGTTTCTCCTCATACCCTAGTTTCTTTTGAAAAGCATATAATGAATATAGATTTAAGAGAGTTTAATAAAGTTGATTTTGACGATGAGAAGTTTAGCAATACCTATAGAATGCAAAATATATCTCAATTAAATTTTAGTATCGATTCCTTATCAAAAAACTTAGTTTTTAGGTATAATAATTTTGCAAAAAATTTTTATGCAAGAACTGGTATCTCAAATTTTGTAAGAAATGTTAGAATGGATAATAGTTATAAAGATTCGGTTTTATACACGAACTACAATTCACATCTAAAAGATTATCCAAGAAAGAAACAGCTAGACGTACTAAACGAAACTCTAAATTTAACAAACAGTCATGTTCAAGTTTTATTAAATCAAAAAGATAATTTTTTTATAAAAGAAAAGATAGTTAATCTTCATAAATCAAATTTATACGATAAGTATGCTTTAGGATTCGCTTCTTTAATTCTCTTTTTTGTTGGAGCACCACTTGGTGCAATAATTAGAAAAGGAGGTATAGGACTTCCAATGGTTGTTTCATTAATATTATTTCTTAGCTATCACTTTATTGGAACTTTCAGTAGAAATGCAGCAGAAGATGGAAGTATTGACGCACTAATTGGCAGTTTAATTCCTAATGCCATAATGCTCCCTCTAGGAATATATTTAATTTACAGAGCTAGTTCTGATAAATCTATATTTAATTTTGATAAAATATCATATCCTTTTAGACTATTTTTGAAAAAAATAAGTTCGATAAAATTTCGATTAAAAAAATAAATATGAGTAAAATAATATTAGATAAAATTTCCGATGCAATTGAAGATGTTAAGCAAGGAAAAATTATTATTGTTGTTGATGACGAAAATAGAGAAAATGAGGGGGACTTTATTTGTGCTGCTGACCTAGTGACACCAGAGCTAATAAATTATATGGCTAAACACGCCAGAGGACTCATATGTACACCAATAACCGAAAAAAGATCAAGAAAATTGAACTTATATCCAATGGTTAGTAACAATACCGATCCTATGGACACTGCATTTACAGTTTCTGTTGATTTAAAAGGAGGTGGTGTAACGTCGGGAATCTCTGCTTCAGATAGATCAAAAACTATTAAGGCAATTGTTAATAAAAGTACTAAACCTGATGATTTAGCACGTCCTGGTCACATTTTTCCATTAATCGCTAAAGATGGTGGCGTATTAAGAAGAACAGGGCATACAGAAGCTGCTATTGATTTTGCAAGACTTGCTGGATGTTCTCCTGCTGGAGTTATTTGTGAAATCATGTCTGAAGACGGATCAATGGCAAGAGTACCTGAGTTAATCCAAGTAGCAAAGAAATTAAATTTAAAAATAGTTTCAATTGAAGATCTTGTCGCTTACAGAATGAAACACGACAGTTTAATTACCAAAAAAGAATCATTTGTATTTAATACAAAATTTGGTGATTACAATTTATCAGCTTTTCAACAGACAAATAATAATCAAATTCATTTGGCATTATCTAAAGGGGAATGGAAAGAGGATGAGCCAGTTTTAGTTAGAATAAATTCATCAATTACAAATAATGATTTACTTACAACTCTTACCTCCAAATCAAAAAATAAACTTGATGGAATTTTTAATAAAATTAACATTGAAGAAAAAGGTGTAATTGTCTTTATTAACCAACCTCCTAACCCAGTAAATGTTTTGTTTAGACTTAATGAAATAAAAAAACTACAATCTAAAGGGGAATACAAAACACCACCTGTTGTAATGGATGAAAAGGACTTTGGGATTGGTGCTCAAATTCTTCATGACCTAAAAATTCATAAAATAAAACTATTGACAAACAGTACTCAGATAAAAAGAGTTGGAATGACAGGCTATGGATTAGAAATTGTTGAATATATTAATTACTAAAAAACCATAATTTAACAGACATTATAAGTACCATTGTCAAAAGGAAAAATTTAATTGTTTTTTCACCTTTTTTTACTGACCACCTACTTGAGGTCCATCCACCTAAAAAATTGCCTGAAGCTAAAAACAATCCATAAACCCAATTGATTTTATCAGCTAAAGCAAATGTTATAATAGCACCAGTAGTATAAATCAATACGATAACTACTTTAGTAGCATTAACTTTAACTAAGTCTAATCTATTGTAATAATGAAGAAATAACATTATTACAAATCCTATACCTGCATTAATAAATCCTCCGTAAATTCCAATAAAAAAGAAAGCAATCATTGAAACAAATAAATATTTTTCAGTGAGTCTTTCAGATAGGTTTTTATAATCAATATTAGGTTTAAAAACTATTAATAATACTACTACAATCATAATAATAGCAAGAATCTTGTTAAAAAGTTCACCTTCAATATCGATTGCTATTTGTGCACCTATTAAAGCACCCAATAGACCTGCAAAACCCAAATAAGCATTAAATGGGTAGTTTGAAACTCCTTTACTTTTAAAACCAGCTGTAGCTGAAAAAGCTGACATAAATATTGCTATTCTGTTAGTACCATTAGCAACTGCAGAGGGTAATCCCATAAAAATAAGTAATGGAAGAGTTAATAATGAGCCTCCTCCTGCCATTGTATTTATAAATCCAGCGATAAATCCAGCAAGAATTAACAGAGGATAATGCCATGAAAAAAAATCAAATTCAAACATATTTCAAATGTAACAAAAAGGAATCTATATAATAATTAAATAAAAATTTGTACTAAATAAAAAGGAAGTTATATTTGCATTCCATTGGAGAAATGGCAGAGTGGTCGAATGCGGCAGTCTTGAAAACTGTTGAGGGTCACACCTCCGGGGGTTCGAATCCCTCTTTCTCCGCATAGCA
>PADT01000003.1 GCA_002700465.1 Flavobacteriaceae bacterium
AAAAGTAATTAAAATATCAATATCCATAAATAATTTATTGATTTTAGGATTGTAATTTAAGCTTTATAAATTATTTTTGCACAAAAATTAATTAAATGTCCTACATCCAAAATTTAGAAAAAAATTTATCGAGCACAAGAAAATCTCTAATAAATCATAGTCTATATTCTAAACTTGATTCAAAACAAAAACTTGTTGAGTTCATGGAAAATCATGTTTTTGCAGTTTGGGATTTCATGTCTTTAATTAAAGCTTTGCAAAGAAATCTAACATGCATTGAAGTACCATGGATACCTAATAAAAATCGTTTGGCTGGAAGATTGGTAAATGAGATAGTTTTAGCTGAAGAAAGTGACGTTGATTTAAATGGAAATCCAAAAAGTCATTTTGAACTTTACCTTGAATCTATGATTCAAATTGGTGCTAGCACAAAAAAAATCGAAGATTTTATTTTTAAAATAAAAACATTAAAATCTTATAATAAATCAATCGAAAACATAAATATAAGTCCAGTAGTAAAAGAATTCATGGATTTTACATTTAACATTATCAACACAAATAAAAACCATGTGATTGCAAGTGTTTTTACATTTGGAAGAGAAGATTTAATTCCCGATATGTTTATTGAGATCGTTAAAAAACTCTCAATTAATGATGAAATCAAAGCAGATCATCTAATTTACTATCTAGAGAGACATATTGAAATTGATGCAGACGAACATGGTCCTATGGCACTTAAAATGATTGAAAAATTGTGCGGCGAAGATGAAATAAAATGGAAAGAAGCTGAAATTGCATCCAAAAAAGCTCTTGAAATGAGAATTAAACTTTGGGACTATATTGAAAATAAAATTAATTAAAGTCTATCGTTTAACTGATGCTTTTCTTCTAATTAGTTTTGAATTGTGACTTTTAATTAAATTAAGAATTTCTTCAACTTTAACGGGATTATCTTTACTAATATTAAACTTTTCGGACGGATCAATATTTAAGTCAAATAACAAAGGAGGATCATGTGTTTTTGGTTCTTTGAACCAATCTGTAGTTTTTAAATGTAATTTAAAATTTCCTAGCCTTGCTGCATACAACTCATCACCCTTGTAAAAAAACATATTTTTTCTTTTACTTTCTTCTTTTTTAAATAAAGTTTCAGATAAGTCAAGTCCATCTATATGCATGTTTTTTTGTTGTTCAATTCCTGAAATGCTAAGAAAAGTAGAATAAATATCCAGAGTAGAACCTATATCATCAATAACACCTGGTTTTATATTAGCTCCCCAAAAAATTGTAGGTACTCTGACTCCCCCCTCCCATGTTGTTCCTTTTCCGTTTCTAAGTAATCCTGCTGAACCAGAATGAGATTTAAAAACTAGCCAAGGTCCATTATCAGATGTAAAAACAACAACTGTATTTTTATCTAAATTCAATTTCTTCAATTCGTTAATTATTAATCCCACACCAAAATCAATTTCTTCAATAACATCTCCGTACAATCCTCTTTTACTTTTTCCTAAAAACTCTTTTGAAGCATATAGTGGAATATGAGGAAGGTTATGAGATAAATAAATAAAAAACCTATCATCTTTAAACTTATTAATTAGTTCAATAGTTTTTTTGGTATATCTAGATGTAATAGTAGTTTGATCTACAGGTCTTTCAATTATATCAAAATTTTCAATAAGTGGCACATTATAACTTTTTGAGTTAAGTTCATTTCTTTCATACTCTGCCCAATACTTATTATTATTAATCTTGTCCATATCATTTGAATATGGAATACCATAATAATAATCAAAACCATGATTGTTAGGTAAATATTTCTTTTTATGACCAAGATGCCACTTACCCACGATAGCTGTTTTATATTTTTTTTCTTTTAATTTTTCTGCTATTGTATATTCCTTTTCAGGAAAACCATTTGAAGAATTTGGGAATAAAACAGATGTCATGCCACTTCTAACAGGAAGTCTTCCTGTTAAAAGAGCGGCTCTACTTGGTGTACAAACAGAAGCTGCTGAATAAAATTGAGTCCATTTTTGCCCTTCAAAAGACATATTATCTAGATTAGGAGTTGAAATAGTAGGATTTCCAAAAACTCCTATATCTCCATAACCCATATCATCAGCAAAAACGATAATAAAGTTCAGTTTTTTATCATCTTGAATTCCAAAAGAGAAAAAACTAGTTAGAAATACTATTACAAAACAATAAAAACTTTTAAAAATCATAAATTTTATAATTATTCTAATTTATACAATAAAAATTTAATACTAATTTATTTTTTTTAACTTGGCGATTCAAAATTTTAAAACATGAACAAAAAACTTTTATCATTATTTGTTATTACATTAATAACTATAAATTTTTCATTTGCTTTTCAGTCATCAAAAGCAAAGAAATTTGCAAAAACAATTACTGAAAAAGAATTAAGCGAACATTTATATATCTATGCTTCTGATGAATTTGAAGGCAGAGACACTGGAGCACCTGGTCAAAAAAAGGCAGTAGAATACATAAGAAATTATTACAAATCAATTGGAGTTGAACCAGGAGATTTAGAAGGAGATTATTTTCAAGAAATGACTCTCACAATGAGAGGAAGAAGAGGTCAAAAGCCAAAAACTGTAGAAACTGAAAACGTTATAGCCATAATAAAAGGATCTGAAAAACCAGATGAATATGTAGTAATAACAGCGCATTTAGATCACGTTGGTGTTACAGACGGTGAAATTTATAATGGTGCAGATGATGATGGTTCAGGAACTGTTGCTTTATTAGAAATTGCTGAAGCTTTCAAGAAAGCTGCTGATAAGGGAAAAGGACCAAAAAGATCAATTGTTTTTTTACACGTTACAGGTGAAGAAAAAGGACTGCTAGGTTCTGCTTATTATGCAGATAACCCTGTTTATCCGTTAGCAAACACAGTTGTAAATTTAAATGTAGATATGATTGGAAGAATTGATCCAACTAGAAGAGAAAAAAACAGAGATTATATTTATTTAATTGGATCGGACCATGACAGTGTTGATTTACACAATTTATCAGAACAAACTAATGCAGAATCAGTGAATATGACACTCGATTACAGATTTAATGATAAAAATGATCCTAATAGATTTTACTATAGAAGTGATCACTATAATTTTGCAAAAAATGGTATTCCAATTATATTTTATTTTACCGGTACACACGCAGATTATCACCAGCCAAGTGATACACCAGACAAAATTGAATACGATTTACTGGAAATGAGATCAAGACTAATTTTCTATACTGCTTGGAATATAGCAAACAGAGATAAAAGAATTGTAGTTGATCCTAAGCCCGAAAAAACATCTTTCTCTATTTCTAAGGATGATCTTAAAAAGTTTCACGGCTTATATGCTTCCGATTTGATGCCTCTCAAGTTTGAAGTTTACACTAAAGATGGAAACTTAGCTATGAATCCTGTTGGAATGGATCAAGAATTAGTACTTGAAGCAACATCAAAAAACACTTTCAAACAAGAAATTGCAGGAATGGAAGTTACTTTTGACAAAGGATCTATGAAGTTAAAAATGCAGGGTAGAGAAATTAGTTTTAAAGCTGTCCCTCCTACTCCAAAAGATGCTGAAGGAACTGATATTGAATAAAATTCGAATTATATTTAATAACAAACAAAACGTCCTTCATGGGCGTTTTTTTTATGAAAAAATATCATTTAAAACGCCGGCTAAAGTTGAACCAGCTTTAAATAATTTATGTTTTATAAAAGGAATTTTATCATTTATATAATTATTATCAATTTCATTACTATTCTCAATTTCAGCATATAGAATTTTAACATCTTGATGAGTTTCAAAGACCCAGTTATCAGGATCTAACGAATAATCCACATCTTTCATATTTATTAATTCATCTGATAATTCAAGATAATTCATATTCAAATGTTCAATTATATGCACATCCCAAACAATATGAAAATTAGTAGATTTTCCTAAAAATGAAAGTTTTATATCATTACCTCCTCTATCTTCAAATCTTCCAGTATGTAATGGTTGATGAATATCTCCAACCAAATGAATTAAGAATTTTAAATAAAAAGATTTTAGTTCTTTAGTTGATTCTGGGTTTTTCAAAACTTTAATACTCTCTTTCAAGGTACTTACAATGTCACCCTTTTCATTTTTTTTAATATCAGAATACTCTTTATCTAAGGGCATATTAACATAATGCCAAGGACTGTATTGTTTGTATAATGGATCTGATTTAATTTCGTCTGCCCAGGTACTGGCATTTGCCATAGATTCTCCGTCCAACAATTCATTTATTATGAGTTTTACTTTTGGATTAAGTTTTCTTTCTGCAATTTCGCCTACAACTTTGTGTCCAATTTCACCCCAAACAACTGAGCTATCAAAAGAGCTAAATGATGATAAAATTAATATAGAAAAAAAATATATTTTCAAATTTTTCATAATGATTTAAATTTTTCTTTGTGTTTATAAAAACTGAATCCAAAAATCAAAAAGGTTAGAATTAAAACTAAAAAAGCAACTTTATGAAATATTTCGGGATTAGCTCCTTCAAAATCTCCTTTTAATCTTGCTACATAAGTCAATAACATCACTATTCCGACATAATAGAAATATATAAGATGATATATGGGATTTTTAATTTTATTTATTAAAAATGGGTAAATAATGATCATTAAATAAGCAACGGCACCGCCCGTAACTTTTACTGGAATTATTGGTAAATCATTAAGATATACTGATAGAGCTAAAAATCCAAAATGAATTAAATGTAAAACACCAAAAATAAATACTAAATCTTTAACTCTATTTAAGTTTTGATTGATTAAAAAAGCATTTTTAAATAAATAAAAACAATAAAGATATATCACTAATGAAAATCTTCCAGAATATCTAGCCGAATAACGAAACAAATCCCCAATATCTTCTTTATTATAATAAAAAATTAAAAATATAATTATCTCAATTACGACCCCAAAATAAAGTAATTGCTTAAAAGATGCTTTGTTTATCATTACAATTAAAATTAATGAAAAATAAAATGGATAATAATTAAACTAATTAATAAAAAAAAGCCAAGTATTAAATTCTTTTTTGAAGAAACATAAATTAGTTTAAATATATTTTGAATCTTATTCAAGTTTAATAGTAATGCTATCATTATTCCAGAGAAAATAACCCAAAAAGCTCTAAGAAAATAATTCATTTCTGGAAATAGATATTGAATTAATATGTTTAATGGAATGGTAATTAAAAATGCTATTAGAATCGAATTTTTTGTTGGTTTAAAAAACAAAATTGCACTACATATCAATACTACTATTCCGCAATTGATATAATATCTTAGATTATTTAAAGTATGAGTAAAAGCAGAATCAGGATCGTCGAACTTCAGATACAATAAAATCATAGACATAAGCAAGGCTGTAAAAAAGCTAAAAAGAATTGCTCTTCTTCCAGATTTAATTTTTTGATAATCAGATGCATTTTTATTTATATACTTTGAATATATGTCTACAGACCACAGTGTTGCTAATGAATTAAAGGTAGAGTCAACAGTACTCATTAAAGAAGCGAAAAGTCCACATAATACAATTCCTTTTAATCCAATTGGTAAATATGTTTTTACAAGATAGGGGAATGCTAAATCAGGTTCAGCTAAGCTGTCACCTAAAATTCCGTATAATGCTATTCCGGGAATTACAATTATAATAGCCATCAGATATTTTATTAATCCGCCTATCATAAGACCAGATTGTGCATGAGAAACACTTTTTGCAGCTAATGCTCTCTGCATAACAGTTTGGTTTGCACACCAATAATTAATATTTAGAAAGAATAAACCAAGTAAATGAGTCCATGGTAATGTAGAGTGATCTGAAGGAAGATGAAGATGCATTTTTTCGGGTGTTTTTATGTACAGTTGGTTCCATCCACCAAGTTCATTTACAGCAATTAAGCAAACAACTACCCCTCCTAAAAGTAATATTGAAAATTGAATAATATCAGTCTTAACAACAGCATTTAAACCTCCTAAATATGTGTATATAGCAGAGAAAAGTCCAAGAATTACTATTAATATTGATATTCGAACTATTCTATTTTCGTGTAAAACTGAAAGTTGTTCTCCAAAAACCATTTCAGCAGCATAAGCTCCCCAAAAAAGTGCAGCGCCTAAAGTAACTGTCGAAAATAATGCAATGTTACTTAATGAATAAAACAAAGCAATTTTATCTCCTAATTTTATTTTAATAAACTCAGTTATAGTTGTTATTCTTTCTTTCAAAAAAATTGGTACAAAAATGAACGTGGCGATCAATATACCTTGTACTGCGTTTATTTCTAGATTTGCTTGTGCAAGTCCAAATAAATACGCGGAACCCATCATTCCTAAAAACTGGTATCCTTGAATATTAGTTGCTATAGTTGATAAAGCAATAGAATACCATTTTAAATTTCTATTACTTAAAAAATACTCCTCAGCAGAGCTTTTATTAGTTACTTTTCCTTTTAAAGCAACAAAGAAAATTAAAACGAAATAGAAAATAACAATACCAAAATCTAACATGTCAATTTATTTTCTTTTTCCTGTTCCTAAAGGTGAATTTGAAATTAACTCAGGAACTCTATTAAATGCTTTAGAAAAATGAATGTTGTTAAACCTAGGCAAAACATATTTAGCAAACATTTCACATTCATTTTGATGTGGGTATCCTGATAAAATAAAAGATTTTATACCTAAGTCCATATATCTTTTAAGTTTATTGTAGACCTGATCAGGATCGCCAACAATAGCTGCTCCACATCCCGATCTTGCTAGACCAATACCTGTCCAAAGATTAGATTCAACATAAAAGTCTTTATCAGATTTTGATCTTAATTTGGATTGCATAGCTACGCCAAGTGATTTAGAATCTTGTGCTCTATTACGAATATCTTCACCCAAATCTAAATCTAAATTTGAAATTAATTTACTTGCGTAATCTCTCGCTTCTTGCTCAGTTTCTCTGACAATAACATGAACCCTTAATCCAAACTGTACTGTTCTGTTATATCCAAGAGCTTTAATTTTCATATTAGACATTAAGCTAATTATTTTTTCCTCTGTATCTGGCCACATTAAGTAAACATCACAGTGCTCAGCACACAAATCAACACCATCAGGTGAATAACCTCCAAAATATAATAATGGACCTCCATTTTGTTGATAGGGTTTAACTGGATCTGAGGGAAGCTTAATTTTATAATATTCTCCACTAAAATCAATTTGATCTTTAGTCCAGGCTTGTTTTAAGATCTCTATAACTTCTCTCGATCTAGCATACCGTCTTGAAGATTCCAATTTGTTTCCTGGTAAATCAGATGAGATAATATTTACAGTTAGCCTTCCTTTTAAAATATGATCTAATGTAGCAAGAGTTCTTGCAAGCATTGGTGGATGAATTTCTCCACAACGTATGGCTGCTAAAAAATTTATTTGGCTAGTTAAAGGAGCCATCGCAGAAACGAAAGGAAGAGTATCCTGACCAACTTGATAAGATGATGGGCATAAAACATTAGTATATCCCAACTCATCTGCTGTTTTAATAATCTTAGAAGTATTTTCCCAAGTACTTTTATATTTGGGGTTTCTAGAACCTAGAATATCATCATCACCATCACAAATTGGAGCAAACCAAGAAATTTCTACATCATTTTTATTAAGCATAACATTTTTTATTTTTTAAACATTAAAGCATCCCAAGGGAGCAAATCAATATCGTCAGAAAAAAAGTTTAAATCTGATGTTCTGTTTGAAAGTTCCAGAGAATATTTTGTTAAATTATTAAAATTATACTTTAATGAAGCATTTGACATATTTAATATTAATAAATAACAAAACTTCTTCCCTTTTCTTTGATAAATAAATAAACTTTCATTTGTTGGATCCAAATCTTGATAATCACCGTATATAAGATCATTTGATTTTTTTCTTAAGTCAATTAAACTCTTATAAAAATGAAATATTGAATTAATATTTTTTAAATCGTTTTCAACATTAATTGAACTATAGTTTGAATTAGTTAAAAACCAGTTGTTATTTCCCTCTGTAAAACCACCGTTTATTTTATTATTCCATTGCATTGTAGTTCTTGAGTGATCTCTCGAGGATATATTTAAATGTTTTAAATAATCTTTTTTGTTAATTCCTGACTTTATTGCTTTAGGTAAATTGCCTACAACCTCAAGATCATCAAATTGATCTAAAGATTCAAATTTATAATTAGTCATTCCTATTTCTTCACCTTGGAATAAAACAGGAGTTCCTTTTTGAGTGAGAATAAGCATTGCCAGAAGTTTTGCAGATTTTTCTCTGAACTGAAGATCATTACCATATTTACTTACACTTCTTGGATTATCGTGATTATTCAAAAAAACTGTAGGCCAATTAAAATGTTTTACGTTAGATTGCTGTTCAAAAAGTTTTTTGAGTTCCTTTAGATTCCACTTATTCTGAATCCAATTATCTCTGCCAATTCTTATTATATCAAAAATAAAAACGAGATTTAATTCATTTTCTCGTTCATCAGTCATTTTAATCATTGATTCATTACTAATACCAAAAGCTTCACCAATTGAAACTATATCATATTTTGAAAGAACCTTGGAATTCATTTCTTTTAAAAACTGATGCAATTTTGTTCCAGAAGCATAAGAAAATTCAGGACTGATAAGCTTTGATTTTGATAAATTTTTAAAACCAAGATCTTTGGATATAAAAGGAATTACATCCATTCTAAAACCATCAATTCCTTTGTCCAACCAAAATTTCATAATATCATAAATCTCTCTTCTAACTTTTTGATTTTCCCAATTTAAATCAGGTTGTTTTTTAGAAAAGTAATGTAAATAATAATCATTTGTTTTTAAATCTTTTTCCCATGCAGATCCTCCAAAAAAAGAAGTCCAATTATTAGGAGGATTTGTTTCACTACCTTCTTTCCAAATGTAAAAATCTCTAAATTTATTTTTTGATGAAGATTTACTTTCAATAAACCAATTATGCTCATCACTTGTATGATTAACAACCAAATCTATAACTAACTTCATTTCTCTACTATGAATTTCACTTAACAAATTGTCAAAATCATTCATATCTCCAAATTCTTCCATGATCTTTCTATAATCTCTTATATCATATCCATTATCATCATTAGGTGAATCAAAATGAGGACTTAGCCATATTATATCTATTCCTAAAAACTTTAAATAATCTAATTTTAGAATTATACCCTTAATATCTCCTATTCCATCTCCATTAGAATCGTAAAAAGATCTAGGATATATTTGATAAATGACTTGTTCTTTCCACCACTTTCGAGTCATAATTTCTTTTTACTTAATCCTCTGCATTTCCTACTACAATAAACAACATTATCCCAGTTTTTTTCCCATTTTTTTCTCCAAGAAAAAGGAAAATTACATATAGGACAAGTTTTTTTAGGAAGATTGAATTTTTTCATTAATTAAAAGAAGGATGTTCAGCAGGCCAAGGTACTATTGAATTAGTAATTTTATTGTGAGGCATTTGGGCATCAACTGATTTTAAATATTTTGTCAAAATATTAGCAAGTTCTTTGGATTTTGAAATATTTACAGAAATTAAATTAATATTTTCTGAAATATCATTTTCCAGGTTGTACAACTCAACAATTTGAGTATCATGAAAATAAATGAACTTCCATTTTCCCTGTCTAATCGCACTATAACTACCAATTCCCGGTCCACTTGGACCCCACCAATTAGGATAATGCCAAAATAAAGGTTTCTCTTCAATGATTTCATTATTCAAAAGAGGAACAAAACTTTGACCATCTACAACTTGTACCAAACTACTTTCCATAGTATTTGTTAACTCTAAAATTGAAGGGAAAAAGTCATCAATTATGACTGGGTGATGAACTTCATTAACAACAGTTTTATGAAATGGGGAATAAACTATCATGGGAACTCTTATTCCTCCCTCGTAAATAGACCCTTTTCCACTTTTTAAGGGATAATTATGTTTATGCTTCTCTCCATCTCTAGCAACAGCACTTAAACCTCCATTGTCAGACATGAAAATGATTATTGTATTATTTAAAATCTTTTCATTTTTTAACTTTTTTAAAATAGTTCCTAAAGCGTAATCCATACTTTCTATCATTGAAGCATACTTAATTTCAGAGTTTTTTAAACCAATATTTTTATATTTTTCAACAAAACGATTGTCCTCCATTAAAGGCGCATGAACATTATATAATGAAAAATAAAGGAAAAATGGAGAATTAGATTCTATAGGTTTTCTAAGTTGTTCTAAAATTTCTAAACTCAAAGCTTCAGTTAAAAAAATATTTTTTCCATGATATTTTTCAAGTCCAGGGACTGCCCATATTTTATTTTTTAAATCATTATTTCCAAAATTATCTGTACCCAGATAACTTTGTGGAGCACCTGCTGCATGTCCTGCAATATTGACATCAAATCCAATATTTAATGGATTCGATGATGGGTATCCAATAGCTCCAAGATGAGCCTTTCCAGCATGAATGGTAAAATATCCATTATCTTTTAAAACTTGAGGAAGAGGAGTTGCATAAATTGAATTTGAAACCGAATCTAAAGTTGACAGTCCATTATAATTCCAATCAGGAAACTCAAAATTTTTGTGATTAATTTCTGCTGGCTTTTTTTTATTAGGATTAAGAGTCCAATTAGTAACTCTATGTTTTGCAGCATTAATTCCTGTCATCAAACTAATCCTGGATGGGGAACAAACAGGGGTTGCATAAGCATTAGTGAATTTAACGCCCATATCAGCTAATATTTCCATATTAGGAGTATTGTAAAGCCTATTGAATTTAGTTTCACTTTTCCAAAATGAAACGGAAGTATCTTGCCATCCTAAATCATCTACCATAAATAAAACGATGTTAGGATTACTAATTTTATTTGAATTATTACAAGAATGAAATAAAAAAAGAGTTAAAACAAAAAATAATCTAATTATAGACATTTTAACAATATACAAAAATGAAAAAAAACATATATGTTAAGCTAACTTAACATTTTTTTTATATGTTTGTAAAGCTAACTTAACATATAAATAATAAATGAAACTTAAAACACTAAGAATTATGGCAATAATAACAGGA
>PADT01000004.1 GCA_002700465.1 Flavobacteriaceae bacterium
ATCTTTTTACTTCTTTTGTAATATTTGTTTTGGTTGTATGGTTCAAATATTTTAAATCAATAAATGAACCTTCTGGGAAACTAGAAACTTCGTTTTTTTGAAATGAATTTATGTAATTTATCCAATCATTTTTATAATTTGAGTCAAGCTTTTGCCATTCACCTAAAATATAGAAGCACTTTAAAGCCAAGCAAGAGAATCCTAAATTAATAGAACCTCCTTCTTCTGTCACTCCCTTTTTTGCAGGAAAATAACCATAGGAATTTGTTTTTTTTAAAGTATCTAAAAATAATATTATTTTTTCAGAAAACTCTTGATTAATTTTTATTTTCATATTTAAATTCTCATAAGTTTATACAATAATAACTATGAATAACTTTGTATATGCAGCAGATCAAAATTACAACACTCAATTATTTTATTCAATATTTAGCTTACTAGAAAACATTTCAACAGAAGTAAATATTTTTATTATCCACAAAAATCCTGAAAGTTTTGAACCGCAAATTCTTCGACTTAATTCAAATTTTAAAAATTTAAATTTATCAATATATAAATTTGATGTCCTAAATTTTGAATTTCCAAACATAGCAGGTAAACATGTTTCTGAGGCAACATATTATAGACTTTTTATTGATAAATTTATTCCAAAAGATGTTGATTACTATATTTACTTAGACGCAGATATTATTTGTATTAATAACCCAACTTTTTATTTAAAAGAGCTAGTTAGTGAGATGGCTAATGAGAGTTTTATTATTGGATGCAGAACAGAGTATAATAAATTTTCTAAAAATTCAGCTTCGTTTGATAACTTGTTAATGAACTCATCAAAATACTTTAACGCTGGAGTAATGTTAGTTAACCATCAAAGATGGCAAAAAGAAAATATTAGGGAAAAGCTTCTTGTAAGACTTAAAAAATTAAAAGATAAAATTCAGTACTGGGATCAGGATGTATTAAATTCCTATTTTGATGGAAACTATAAAGAAATTTCAAGAAATCTTAATTTTCCATTAATTTTGAATAAGCAAATTGATGTTGGAGATGTCGAAGATAAGGGTATTTTTCTTCATTATCAGAGTAATAAAAAGCCTTGGACTATTAAAGGTAACTTCAATCATGGAAGTAAGTTTTATCAAAATTACGCACTAGATATAGATAGAAAATATCACCTAGTAAAAACTGTTAAAAGATATGATGCATGGGACCTAATTAAGAATACAGTTAATTTTCGTATTTCAATTTTAGAAAAACCTCTAAACTTTTACATAGAATCAGTGAAAAAATTGTTGTACAAGGGTTGAAGGAAGTTTTATGAAAGTATTAGTTTTTGGGAGTAATGGTCTCGTAGGTAAGGCTATTGTTAAGCATATTAGATTGCAGAAAAATTTAAATGTCATAGAGTCGACTAGACAAGATACTGATTTGTTCTCTTTAACCCAAACTCGTAACAAAATAAACATAGAAAAGCCAGATGTGGTTATTGTAGCTGCCGCAAAAGTTGGAGGAATTTATGCAAATAATACTCAAAGGTTTAAATTTATTTTAGATAATTTAAAAATCAGTACAAATATTTTTGAAGCTGTCTCGGAAGATTCGAGAATAAAAGTAATAAATATCGGAAGTAGTTGTATTTATCCTTTGGGTGTAGAAAATCCAATTAAAGAGGAAAGTTTGATGACAGGAAAACTAGAGCCCACAAACTCTCCCTATTCAATGGCAAAGTTAACAGCTGTTGAATTAGGAAAGTCTCTAAAAGAAGAAAAAGGTCATAATGTAATTAATCTAATGCCAACAAATCTGTATGGGCCTAATGATCACTTTGAAGAGATGAACAGTCACGTAATCCCAGGTTTAATTTATAAAATGCATCAAGCAGTTACAAATAATCATAAAGAAGTGGAAATTTGGGGAAGCGGGAAACCGTTAAGAGAATTTATGCATGTTGATGATCTTGCGTCTGCAATAGTTTTTCTGCTTAATAAAAAGTTTGATTATGAAGTATTGAACATTGGGACTGGAGAAGAAGTGTCAATTAAAGAATTGGCTGAGGAAATAAAAGAAGTTTGTAATTTTAAAGGAAAACTCAAATTTAATAGTAACTTGCCTGATGGAAACCCTAGAAAGCTACTTGATTCTACAAAAATGAATAATTTAGGTTGGTCACATAAAATTTCATTAAAGGATGGATTGAAAAGCACTTATGAATGGTATATAAAAAATATTTAGTATTTTGGGTGTTCCCAGGTTGGAGTCAATAATTTTTCATCTAATAAGACTTTATCTCTTTTGGCTAACTCTAAATCACTATTAGCCATCATTTTTACAAGTTCACTGAATGATGTTTGAGGTTCCCAGTTTAAGTCTTTCTTGGCTTTCGAATAGTCACCTAACAGATACTCTACTTCATTTGGTCGATAGTATTTTTCTGAAGTAAGAATATATTTTTCCCAGTCTAGATTAAAGTGATCAAAAGCTATTTCTAGAAACTCTTTTACGGTGTGTGTTTCACCAGTAGCTAGTATCCAGTCATCAGGATCATTATGTTGAAGCATTTTCCACATACCTTCAACGTAATCACCTGCAAAACCCCAATCTCTAGATGCATCTAAGTTTCCTAGAGTTAACTTTTCCTGTATACCTAAAACAATTCTCCCAAGTGCTCGTGTTATTTTTCTAGTTACAAAAGTTTGACCTCTTAGAGGTGACTCATGATTAAATAATATTCCGTTGGTACAGAACATCTCATATGAATCTCTGTACATTTTTGTCATATTATGTGCAAAAACTTTTGAGGCAGCATAGGGACTTCTAGGATCGAATGGGGAACTTTCATTCAATGGCTCTCTAAGCTTGCCACCAAACATTTCAGATGAGGATGCTTGATAAAATTTTACGTCTTTATCTAGGTACCGTATAGATTCAAGTAAAGATAGTGATCCGAGGGTACCTGTTTGTGTAGTGTAAATTGGATTTTGAAAAGAAACCATTACATGAGATTGTGCTGCTAAGTTATAGATTTCATCTGGTTGTATAGTCTGAACTAAGGTATTTATAGATGAAGAGTCCATTAGATCTGAATAGTGAAGCTGAAAATTGCCGCTATCTTGATGTTTAGAAATTAGATCATCAATTCTATACGTATTTATACTTGAAGACCTTCTGACAGTTCCATGAACTTCATAGCCTTTACCAATTAATAAATTAGATAGGTAGCTTCCGTCTTGGCCTGTTACACCAGTTATAAGGGCTGTTTTATTCATATTTTTACTTTAATGTTTTTCTAAGGAAAAGTAGCCAATGAAAAAATAATAAATTAAAGGAAATTGGACACCATCCATAGTTATGTCTAAACAAGACATGAAAATGCAGGGTATCAAAAACGAATAAACGGTTTTTCCTATTTTTCTAGATTTTAGATATTTAAATATTTCTAGGTGCAATAAAATAAACAGACTCAAATTTATTAGCCCACCTCTTGCCAAAGTCGTAACAAAATAATTATGAACATGTTCATTCAGACCATCCCTTCCAAGCCTGCCAGGAGCTGACGGGTCTGTCATTACAGGAATTATTTCACCATATCCATAACCATGAAATAAACGATTTTTAGCCGTAAGGTCTTGTACTACATCTTGCCATATATCAAGACGCCAATTAGTTGTAGGGTCAGAGGAAAATAATCTTCCATCTTGAATATAAAATGTTAAGAATACATCTTGTGTATTTTTCTGATTCGCTATTTGGCTAACTGCGGATGATACATCAGTAATGGTAAGGTCAGGCTCCTCACTTGATATATAATCTGACCCCAAATTATTAACCCTGAGTGAAGAAAAAGAAAATATAAATAGATTTATCACTAGAAGTATGAGCAGTATCGATTTATTGTTTTTAATATATTTCATATTGTTAAGATTTTCTATCATTAAAAATAACAATAGTCCTAAAACTGCACCTCTACTATTAACTGCTGCAAGAGGTAGGAAAAGGAAACATAAAAAGTTGAAATAAATTATTGAAAGGTACTGATTTTTTTGTGATTGCTTAACATAAATTGAACATACTATGACTACAAGAATCATGTCAGCTGCCTTCATAAATTGAAACTTATCTGAATACTTTGTGAATAAATCGATAAAAATATTTGGAAAATTACCTGTCTGAAATATGTAAATAACAATTGGAAGTAAAGAAAATCCAAATAAAAATATTACATTCTGATTGTGAAAATGAGAAACTATAACACCTAAATAAATAAATGAAATTGTCCAAATAAATGAACTAGATTTTATTTGATATAAATTTAAATTTTCATAATTCAGAAAAAGACGAATTATTATATAAAAAATAATTGTACGGTGAATGAGACTAAATCTACTAAATCCAAAATTAAAAAAATTATTTGGTTTGGGATAAATTAAAAAATATATTGATAACAGTAGTGAAAAACCTACATACATTTCACCAAGTCTATATCCACTAAGTGACAGTCCGATAAAAGACCGTGTAAATATTGCTGTAAAAAAAATAAAGCTAAAAACCAGATAAACGAATATAAATTTTACTAATTCTTTAGGATGAAATGATTTATTTAAATTCACTAAACAAGTCCTCTTATGTTTCTTTTTAAATTATATGCATAAGCTCCAAGTTTAGTTTTTTTATTGGTAAAAATTCTTTTCTTCAATAGCTCTTCTTTATTTTCCGTCATCTCAAATATTAGATCTTCATACTCTTTTGACATTTTTTCTGCACTGAATGGGTAATTGATATTATTTTCTAGATGAATATTATAATTTTGTATTAATTCTTTAAGGCTATCTTCAAAATTGTAATTTTCAAACTGAACACCGTAACCTTGACAATATTCGGGTATGCCTCCACTATTTATAAAAAGCAACGGTAATCCACATTGTGCACCTTCTATGTGATGATTGCCTGAAGGTTCATTAATTGATGCTGTTAGATACACATGGTGTTTTTTTATTTCATTTGAAAGCTCCTCTCCTGCTAAAGGCGATATGACATTTGAATTTTTAAAAGTAAAATTCTTTGGTAAATTTCCAATATATGTAAAACTAATAAGATTTTTGTATTCAGAAAGAGCTATCATTTCATCTAATTTTTGATAAATATCAAAACCTTTATTCCAATTTGCGCCCCAATGATGTGTTACAATTTTAAGCTTTTCAGATTTATTCCAAGGCATATAATTAATAGAATTGAATATCTTCTTGTTTGCCCCTGCTGGAACTACAAAATTATTTCTTTTGTTTAAACCTTGATCTAAGTACAAATTTTTTAACCATTCACTTACAAAAACTGTGTAATCAGCAATAGAATTTGCACGTATTAAATATTTATTAACATAATTTGTGTTCTTTCTTTCATCACACTCATTAATCCTATGGATAACTAAAGCAGAATTGTTAACATACTTTAGATAATTTTCCACATCAATATGTGTATAGGCCGATGATTCAGATGTTCGTCTTGGTTCAGTTATTAATATTATGTCAATGTTGCTGTCTTCTAAATTATTTACAACCTGATGGCCATTTTTGACTAGATAATCTTTTAAATTAATTGCAAATAAGTTACCGCCTCCCCATGGACCTTGTTTTATTTTTGTTCCAATGCTAATTTTCATATAAATCCCTAAATAATGAATCAAAGCTTTTCAAACCCATCGGCAGCATATACTCCTGAACATTTCTATAAGCATAATCAATATTAGGTAAAGCTTTTTGAAAATTTTCCATATTATAAATTGAACTTGGATGTAATAGTTCAGATGCAAATCCGACATCTGTAGATATGATTGGAGTCTTTGTTACAGCACATTCAAATAATGATCTGGGGCCTCCTTCAACCCTCGAAGAAACAATATACAAATCAAGAGTATTGTAAAGCTCATTGAGTTGCTTAGTATTCACCATTTCAAAATATTTATATCTTATTCCTATTTTTTTAAATTCATTAATTAAATAATTCCTACGACGTCCCGTCAAAATAATTTCCATATTACTAATAGTCTCTTTTTTGGCTTTTAAAATTTGTAATAGCCTGTCTGGCCCTTTAGATAATTTTGGACTTACTAAGTCTGCTCCTTCTGTGTCTCTTTGAAACGAACCAATTAAATAAGAGTCTTTACTCAGATTGTATTTTTCTTTTAATAGGTCCTTTTCTTCAATATTAAAAAAATTATTTTGGTTAAGCCAAAATGGAATAACAAAAATTTGCTTGTCAGTAAGACGTTGTATTTGTATTTTTGTTTTTTGAGATATTGTATGGTAATAGTTTACATATTTGTCTCTTTTGTAAAATTCATCTTGTTCTTTTTTGTTGAACTTTTCAAAATCAATATGATGAATTGTGCATAAGACTTTTTTATTTTTCAGCTTTCTTTTACTAATTTTTTTCCAAGTCCAAGGTGCTATTATCCAAACTATATCTGCTTCATTTATTTGATTAGTTTGAATTTCTATCCTATATTTGTTCCATTCAGCAATAAATTGATCTACAACCCAATCTTCTTTTAAAGAGTTTATATATATTTTCATTTATAAAAGTACTCTTTTTCGTTAGGTATTTTATTTTTTTTAACGCAATCAGCAAAGTATCTCTGGGCTACTTTCTCAACCGTTGAAATATTATTTTCTGTATTCAAAATATATAGAGGGGTTGAAATATTTTCGAATTTACTTTGAGCGTTAAGCAAGTCTCTGAATAATTTATAATCTTGTGCGAGACGATATTTTTCATCATACAAACCAATATCATCCAGTTTTGTTCGTTTTATTAATAATGTTCCATGAATAAAAGGGTTTTTATATCTCATTAGTACTCTTGTTGGTATCCAATAAGATACTCCAGGAATTTTTGTGGACACATTCTTTCTTAATGCTCTTGATGTACAAAAGTCCAACTTTTTTTTTACCATTTTTTGGACTTGAATCTCAATTCTTTTCTCTAAACTTACATCATCAGAATCCTGCCTAGCAATAAACTCCCCTTTTGATTGTTTTATCAATATATTTAATGATTTCGTTAAACCAATATTTAGTTTATTTTTATAAAGTCTAAAGTTTATATCTAAATCCATTTTTTCATATTCTTTAAGAATTTCAAAAGTTGAGTCTGTTGAGCAATCATCAGTAACAAGAAGTTCTATGTTTCGATAGCTTTGATCGATTATGCTGTTAATAGATTGGCGAATACTATTTTCTGCATTGTACGCACTCATTACAACAGATACCAATTGATTATTAATGGTCATTTAAAATACTTTCAATATTGATGATTAATTTTTTTTCATTTAAATAGTCTTGTATGTATTTTTTATTTTCAGGACCAACATTCACCAAATGTTTTCTATCATTTAATTTATTTAATTTATTTACAAGGTCTTCATATTCAAATTGATTAAAAGCGAGTTTATAATTCTTTGGAAAGAACTCCTCAATACCTCCAGTCTTAGGAAAAACAGATGGAACTCCTAAAATTGAAGCTTCACAGAGCAGCGTTGGCTGACCTTCTAATAATTTTGTGGCAGTAACAACACATATAGAATTAGAAATTAGCTGTAGTGTTTCATGATTTGTAAGTAATCCTAGAAACTGAATTGACTCACTACTATATTTGGATTCTAAATAATGATATTTTGGACCCTCTCCAACAATTTTTAATTTAAATTCTTGTAGATTAGACAACTTAAATGACTTGATAAGATCTTCAACACCCTTCTCTTCAGAGATTCTTCCAGCATAAACTATATAATTATCATTACTTTTATTAAATTTGATATTTTGCTCATGAATCTTATTTGGAAAAGTAAATATTTTCTTGCTATCAATTCCAAGATTGATTAAATAATTTCTATGAAAATCTG
>PADT01000005.1 GCA_002700465.1 Flavobacteriaceae bacterium
TCTAAACTTAATAGTCCAAATGAATTGGAATTGAGTTTTAAAAATAAATTTTTGATCTTTAACAGATTCAATTCTTTGTCCCAGCCAACATCATTGTATGCGCTGTCAAATAACTCAAAATTAAAACCAGGGTGCTTACTAATAATATCCAAACCAATAGAATAATTAAAATTTGAATAATTATTAGAATCCAGTTTAAAATTAATAAGATCTCCAATTCGAGTTCCAAATAAATTTTTTGAGAATTTTCCGCTTATTTTATGATTGAAAATTGATTTTTTTAAAGAAAAAGAAAGTAAATTTTCATTTTCTTTAAATCCCTTATAATTTGTGCTTAACGCATTTGTTTTATAATTATAATTATAGTTTAAATAGGAGACCGTTATATTTCCAAAAAACTTAGATTTTAAATTTGTATATAAAGTATTCGAAATAGTCTTAAGTTCTGTTTTGTCTGAAATTGAAATTGAGGAAGAACCATAATAATCAGTTGGCTCAGCTTGCTCAAACGAGTTATACATAGTTTCATATTCAAAGACATGACCTAAAGAAAATGTATTTGAGTTTTTTAGTTTAAATAACAAGATGTTTTGATCAAAAAAATATCGTTTATTTAAAAAATAATTAGTTGCATTTTCAAATTTTACTGATAGCTTAGATCTTTCAGAAAACAAATTATCTTCTGATTCGAAATTTAAAATAGAAGCATTTGTTAATCCACCATTCTCTCTGTTTTCTAGGTTTTGACTCACATAATGTGTTCTTAAACTATACTTCTCATTTTTTGAATTATAGTTAGAGGAAAAAACAAATTGCTTTAGACCTGACAATATATTTTGGTAGTTACCTAGTGACCTCATCCCTTTAAAACCAATGGAAAAATTAAAATTTTTAGATGTATTTGTAGAAAATAATACATCGGTAAACTGACCTTGTTTCATGACTGATTTAAATAAAAGTTCAGTTAAGGGAGTAGGGACATAATAATAATTAACCTTGCTAGATTTTAAATATATGTCCTGTTTTGAAGTAAAACTAAAAGCTGGTAATGAAGAGTTTTGAAAATTTGAAGTGAGTGAATTATATGTTTGACCTAAATTTGAAAACTTTAATTTTTCAAGATTATCATTTCTTAAAAAATTAAATTTATAAAATTTTTTAATAGTTAATGAAGTGTCTACATATGTTGTATCACTATGATTTTTAAATATCAAATACTGCTTTATTGATGCTAAATTGTTTTTAGCTATTGAATCTTTTTCAAGTCCAACAGTGTTCCTAAAAGAATCAATTAAATTTGATTCCTGACAAAGCGAAGTATTGACTGAGAATAATAAGATAAAAAAAAAGTAATGTAACTTCATACTTTGTATTTGACTCAAAGTTATTCATTTCATTTCATTTATTTTTTTAATTATTTCTTAAATTTAATTAAAGTCACATATGCTTATTAATTCATATTCAAAATATATCGAATGCGGAACAGATGAAGCTGGTAGAGGATGTTTGGCTGGTCCAGTAACTGCGGCAGCAGTAATTTTACCAAAAGACTTTAAAAACCAAGAACTAAATGACTCAAAAATACTTTCAGAATCAAAAAGAAATGATTTAAAAAAAATAATAATTGAAAAGGCAATAGATTATTCAATAGTTCATGTACCTGTACAAATAATTGAGGAAATCAATATTTTAAACGCTTCAATTTTAGCTATGAATAAAGCTATTGGAAATTTAAAAATTGTTCCCGAATTTGTAATTGTCGATGGAAATAGATTTAATTCAAAAAGTAAAATACCGTTTAAATGTATTATAAAAGGAGATGCTAAATACATGAATATAGCTGCTGCTTCAATACTTGCAAAAACATCAAGAGATGAATTAATGCTTTCACTATCAAAAAAATTTCCGTCATATCAATGGGACAAAAATAAAGGATATCCGACTAAAAATCATAGAATGGCTATATCAAAATATGGCATAACTAAACATCACAGAAAAAAATTTAAGTTGTTATAAATTAAAAAAAAATTGTTCATTACTTTTACTTTATAATTTTTATGAAAAAGAAAATATTATTAATACTGACATTAATATTTATTGGATGTCAAAATGAAAAAAAATATACTAGTCTAATTGATTTTGTTCCAACTAATCCATTAATACTTATCAAATACCATTCGAGTAGTAATGCTGAAAGATTTAGTCAAAATTTTAATAATCTCATCAATGTAAAAATTGATTCAATTTTTAGAGACTATGGGAAAGATGAAGTACTAATTAGTTATCACAAAATAGGAAAGAAAAAAATTATTCCTATTTATTTCACAAAGTCCAATAATAAAAATACCCGCTCCACTGAAATAATCGATTCAATTTTATATGATGGTTCAATTATTAAAAAAATAGAAAATAAAAAAACGTATAAATTTGTAACCAAAAAAAATAATATTAACATTGAGTCTGAAAGTAGATTACTTGTTGAGAATTCAATAAGAAAATCAAATCTTGTTTTTAAAGAAAAATCAAGCGATTTAAAAAAACTTTACAATATTTCAAGTTCAGAAATTGCACTTTTCATCTCAAATAATTTTAAAAGTTACATTGAAAATGAAGAGCTTCTTAGCTTATTTAATATAACTAAATTATCAAATTGGATTCAATACGATATTGATTTAAATCAAAACGGATTAACCTTAAACGGTTTAGCATTTCAAAACGATTCAATTCCTAAAGAAATTTCCTATTTAAGTGGAATAAAATCAAGTAAAAGTAATTTTACTAACATAATTCCTAATAATTTTTCAGATTTTCAAAGAATTGGTTTTAATTATTATAAATACCTGGAAAATTTTGAAAAAAACGAATCAATAAAAAAAATAAATGCACTTAAAAAGGACTCAATTTTATTTGAAATTAATGAATTTGGACTTTTAAAAAATAAACTTGACTCAATACTTCTAGTCAATTTTGAAGATAAATTATTTTTAAATAACGAGATTTTAAAAAATAGTGAAGACAGTTATAATTATAGAAGTTATAAAATACACAAGTTAAGAAATCCCATTATTGACTATAGATACTTGAAATTTATAAATTATAAGTTAAAACAAAATTACGCTAGTGTTATTGAAGATAAACTAGTTATTAGTAGATCTGAAAATAGTTTAGAAAAATTAATTATAAATATTTCAAATTCATCAACTATCATAAATAAAAACAAGTTTAATCAGGCTTTTAAAGAAATTCCAGAAAAAAGTAATTATTTAAAGGTTTATGACTTAAAAAATTCGAAAAGAAAAACTTTAGAATCAATCAATATTTCTAAAGAGAAATTCCCATACTTAATCAATCATATAAGATTAGATGATAATATAATTTACAACTCATTCAGTACTGTAAAATCTATCGAAGAAAATAAAAAAAATGGAATAAACTTAGACTTTAGTTTTAAAATAGATAACCCCATACACTTAACTCCAAAATTTGTTGCGAACTACATAACAAAGAAAAAAGAAATTATAACACAGGATATAAACAACATATTATACCTAATATCTTTAGATGGCAAATTAATTTGGAAAGAAAATATAGGCTCTAGAATTATTGGAGAAATTTATCAGGTTGATCTTTACAAAAATGGCAGGTTACAATATGCTTTCAATACTGAAAATAATTTTCAAATAATTGATAAGAATGGAAATCTGGTTAAAAAAATAAAAAATAAAAATAGTTTAGGCTTGACTGTTTTTGATTACGATAAAGTAAAAAACTACAGGTTCTTATTATTTGACAATGAAATTAAAATATTAGATTCTAAAATGAAGAATGTTAAAGGGTTTAATAAAAAGAATATTAAAGGAATTCAAAGAAAAAATCCAAAACATTTTAGAATTGGCAAAAAAGATTATTTAATATTCAACGTTAACAATAAACTTAAGATTACTGACAGAAGAGGAAATATTAGAATTAAAAATGATCTTAATAATATTGAAAATGAAATATTTTTAAATCGAAATTTATTTACCACAATTGATTCTAAAAATAATATTGTAAAAATTAATAATAAAGGATTAATTACCAAAAAACCATTACCGTCCGAAAGCAATTATCTATTTACTGCAGATAAAAATAATTTTGTTCATATTAACGAGAACATTTTAACAATTAATGGAAAAGCGAGTGAATTAAAATTTGGAAATTATACTAACCCAATTATTTTTAACAATAAACTAAATGATAATATTTCTTTAACTGATAAAGATGAAAAACTAATATACCTTTTTGACTCTAATTCAGATTTGGTTCCAAACTTTCCAGTTTTTGGTTCTAGTAAAATTGATTTGTTTGAAAATAAAAATTCAAAAAAATATATAACGTCTGTTGGTGAGAGTAATGAAATACTAGTTTACTCCCTTTATTAATTTAGCAGAAAATATTTCAACAAAATATTTAATTATTGTTTTTTTGACTTCATCTAAGCTAATATGCTTCCCTATTTCCTTGTTAATTGATGTTACAGATTTATTTGAAATTCCGCATGGGATAATATTTTCAAAAAAGCTTAAATCATTATTTACATTTAAAGCTAAACCATGCATTGTTACCCATCGACTAGCCTTAACACCCATTGCACATATTTTTCTAGAAAAAGCTAAATCTGGATCTATCCAAACTCCTGTTTCATTTTCACTTCTCTCCGAGGCTATTCCAAAATCATTTAAAGTTCTAATTATTATCTCTTCAAGGAATCTTAAATATTTATGAATATCAGTAAAAAAATTATCTAAATCTAGTATTGGATAACAAACAATTTGACCTGGACCGTGACAAGTAATATCACCTCCCCTATTTGTGTTAAAAAATTGAATTTTCTTGTCATTTAATTCATTTTTGTTCAACAATAAATTGTTAATATCACCACTTTTTCCTAAAGTATACACATTTGGATGTTCCACAAAAATTAAATGATTTTCAGTTTCTATTTCGGTGTTGTTTTTTCTATTTTGAATTTTAGTTTTTATAATTTGGTTAAATAAACGCAATTGATAATCTAAAGCATCTTGATAATTTACTAACCCCAAATCGTGAACAATAATATGCTTATTCATAATCATTAGTTTTTGGGATTATTTAAAATAACTAAAGCAGCAATTACACCTGGAACCCATCCGCATAATGTTAAAATAAAAACTATAAAAATTGATCCGCATCCTTTATCTAAAACTGAAAAAGGAGGAAATAAAATCGATAAAATTACTCTCCAAAAACTCAAAAAATTAATTTTATATTAACAAAGTAAATATATTAATTAAATGAAGAACAAAATACAATCCTTCCTTTGAAATTGATTGATTATATTTGAAAAAAAAATGAATATGCTATCCGAGCAAGAGCAAATTAGAAGAGAAAAATTAAAAAAACTAAAAGAAATGGGAATTGACCCATTTCCAGCAGCATTATTTCCAATAAACACTAATTCTTTGAAAATTATTTCAAATTATAAGGAAAATAAAAAAGTTTCTATTGCTGGAAGGTTAATGTCAAGAAGAATACAAGGAAAAGCTAGTTTTGCCGAAATTCAAGACAATAAAGGTAAAATTCAAGTTTATTTTAATAGAGATGAGATATGCCCTGGAGATGATAAAACTATGTATAATGAAGTTTATAAAAAACTTCTAGATTTTGGAGATATAATTGGAGTAGAAGGTGAATTGTTTACTACTCAAGTTGGACAAAAAACAATTCTTGTTAAGGATTTTAAATTATTATCAAAATCTATAAAACCAATTCCTTTACCTAAAACGGATTCAGAAGGAAATATTTATGATGAATTTTCAGATCCAGAACTTAGATACAGACAACGTTACGTAGATTTAATTGTAAATCCAGAGGTCAAAGAAACTTTTATAAAAAGAACTAAAATTATTAATGTAATACGTTCTTTTTTTAATAATAATGAATATTTAGAAGTAGAGACTCCTATTCTCCAACCTATTCCTGGAGGAGCATCGGCTAGACCATTTGTAACTCATCACAATGCACTTAACATTCCGCTATATCTTAGGATTGCTAATGAACTTTATTTAAAAAGATTAATTGTTGGAGGATTTGACGGAGTATATGAATTTGCAAAAGCTTTCAGGAACGAAGGTATGGACAGAACACACAATCCAGAATTTACAATGGTTGAATTATATGTTGCATATAAAGATTATTACTGGATGATGGAAATGACGGAATCATTATTAGAAAAAATAGCGATTGATGTAACTGGCTCAACTGCTGTAAAACTAAACGACAAGGAGATTAATTTTAAAGCACCCTTTAAACGTATCAGTATAATTGATTCAATAAAAGAATACACTGGCATAGATATTTCAAAAATGAACGAAAATCAACTTTTTGAAACAGCCACAAAACTTAATATTGAGGTTGATAATACAATGGGAAAAGGAAAGTTGATAGATGAGATTTTTGGTGAAAAATGCGAGCACAATTATATACAACCTACTTTTATTACTGACTATCCTAAGGAAATGAGTCCTTTAACAAAAGAGCATAGAGATAACTCTGATTTAACCGAGAGATTTGAACTTTTTGTTAATGGTAAAGAGCTTGCTAATGCATATTCTGAATTAAATGATCCTATTGATCAACTAGAAAGATTTGAAGACCAATTAAAACTTTCAGAAAAAGGAGATGATGAAGCTATGTTTATAGATAATGATTTTATTAGAGCACTTGAATACGGAATGCCTCCAACATCTGGAATTGGAATTGGAATTGATAGATTAGTTATGCTATTTACCAATAATGTTTCTATTCAAGAGGTGCTTTTCTTTCCTCAAATGAAGCCAGAGAAAAAAAATATCGCATTGAATGAAGAAGAAAAAAATGTTCTAAAGATTCTTAAAAATAAATTTTCGGACAAACTAGTTGAAGTTAAAACTGAATCCGGATTGTCAAATAAAAAATGGGATAAAACAATAAAAAGTTTAACTAAAAACAAACTGGTTACTGTTAAAAAAATTGAAGACAAGTTGATTATAGCATTAATTGATTAATCTTTAAAAACATTCTTAAAAGAATATTAAAAAGTAAAATAATTCTCATTAATAATAAGATTTATTTAATATATTCATAATTATAAAAACATTAATTATGTATAAAAATATTTCAACATTTCTATTTTGTCTTCTTTTATCATTAAATCTTAATGCTCAAAAACCAAGTGTTAAAGAAGATGCAAAAAAGTCTAAAAAAGAAAAGACTTATAAGGATATAATAACTAAAGAAGCAATTACAGACAATGGCTTATTTGACATACATAAAGTCAAAGAAAAATATTACTACGAAATAAATGACACTCTTTTTGGAAGAGAAATGTTGATGGTTACAAGGATAGCTAAAACTGCATCTGGACTTGGTTTTGGTGGAGGAAAACAAAACACACAAGTATTAAGGTGGCAAAAAAAGGATAACAAAATACTTTTAAGAGTAGTTTCCCATAATGTTGTTGCATCTGATTCACTTCCAGTGAACGAAGCTGTTCTGAATTCAAATTTTGAACCTATTTTGTATAGTTTTAAAATAGAAAGCAAAGGAATAGATTCTACATCAACACTTATTGAGGTTACAAAACTATTTAGTGAAGACGTAAAACCATTAGGATTTCCTCAAAGTAGAAGAAAAGGTTATAAAATATCCAGTTTAAATTCTAAAAAATCTTTTATAGAGTCGATAAAAAGTTATCCTGAAAATATAGA
>PADT01000006.1 GCA_002700465.1 Flavobacteriaceae bacterium
GGGATTGGTTATGGAAATGCTGAAGTTATGCTAGTTCAAGACGTGAGATCAATAGTTCCTGTTGTTTCAGAAACATCTCAATTACAGGGCACACTCAAAGGAAATGGTCTTGGTCGGTATGGTGAACTGCAATATGTTAAGAAAACTGCTTCCTTTAAAGAAGGTGAGACTTTATACACTTCAGGATTGGCAGAAATATTTCCAAAAGGTGCAATAGTTGGCAGGATTATTTCAATAAATAATCCAGTAGATAGTGAATTTTTAGAAGTTAAAGTTCAGTTTTCTCAATCTCCAAGTAACAAGAATTTTTTCTTAATATATAGCGATGCGTAATTCTCGGAGAAATAAAGTTTGGATTTATTTATCACTTATTGTGGCCATTTCATTTGATCTCTACTTACCACTTGAGTCAGTAATGAGTTGGAAGCCACTTTTGACTTTACTTTTTTTGATCTATTGGAACATGGCTTTACCGGATAAGGTTGGTATTCTTGAGGCATTATTTTTTGGAGTAGTCTTGGATCTTTCAACTGGAACGATTTTAGGGTTGCATGCAGTTATGTTTGTATTGATAACTTATATTTGTCAGAGATTTTTTTATCAATTTAGAGTTTCACCTATCTGGCAACAGTCGACAATACTATTTTTTCTATTTTTTATATTTAAACTAGTTTTTGCATTTGATTTCTACGGTCTTCAAAGAGACAGTTCCTTAATAGATTCTGGTTACATTTTAACTGCGTTTATCTTTGCAATAAGTTCTGCATTTGCTTGGCCTCTAGTTTTTTTTATCCTGAGAGCGTATCGACGGAAAAGAATGAAATCTTAATTTATCAATGAAGAAGATAACTAATCTTTTGTTACTTTCATCTGCAATTTATCTCGCAGTGGTATTGATAATTTCTATAGTTCTAACGAACCAAAAATCGTTTACTTTTCTAACTAATCTAGTTTTTGCAGACAGTCTAGATATTAAAATTCAAGATTCAAGATGGCACCCAACTAACCCCTTTCTACACCTTGAAAGTTTTATTTTAGGATCTGATATAGAGTATTTAATGTTGGAAGATATTAAGATTCATTTCTCTCTTTTGTATCCTTTTTCAAGTTCAATCCTCTCTAAAATTGAAATTAATAAAACAACATTTATTTACGAAGATGATACTGAGAGTAATAAAGAAATTAGTAATCTGAATTTATTTAATTCCTTTTTTAGCTCTATTAATTTAAAAAAATTTACTATTCAGGATAGTGATTCCACAGAACTCTTTAGCGGTAGCTTAGAAAGCTCTTTATCCTTGAAATCTCCTTATTTAAAGCTTATTGGCAAGGATGGTTTTGATGGAAGATTTCAAATAACTTTGATCTCTACGGAAAACTCAAATGGAAATCTAATTAACGGTCATGTTACTTCAACTAACTTCAGGGTAAATAGCGCACTGGCAAAGCATTTCTGTTCAAAATGCGATCATAATCTTATTTTAACGACCGATTCAAAATTTTCGTTATTCAACAATAAAATCATTGATCTATACGGAAATCTAGACTTCTTGTTAGAAAAAGAGATATTTGGAATTAGTGCTGCATCCGCTAGCTTTAAGTTAATAGATTCAGAGCAAAAGATGGTGCAAGTAGGTTCATTTTTAAATTTAGATAAAGATTTAGTCTTACCTGATTTTTTACTTAGCCTTAATAAACAAAATCTAGAAATCAATATACCGAAGGTTGATATTGGAAATTTCAATTCCTTAACTGAGCTATCACTCTTTAATAATTTAGGATTGAACAGTTTAAGCGGAACGGTTCATAAGATATTAATAAGGCCTTATGAGATAGATAATTTTTTTAGAGCATCTTTTAAAAATATAGATATAGAAAATACATCATTCGATATTAAAGGCTTACAGGGTGATTTTAGTTATCAATCTAATAATCTCTATATAAATTTTGATTCTCCTTACGTAGCTTTAGATTCAAAGAATTTATTCGACTCAATATTGGACTTCTATGATTTTAGATCTCGACTTTCAGTTGGTTTCATTGATGGTAGTGTCCAAGTATTTTCTTCTCCGGTTTCTTTCATCTTTAATAACGAGATTCTTTTAGGCTCTTTTTCCTTCGACTCCAGCCCTCAAAATAGCATAGGAGACATTTCTTTATTATTAAGCTCCAAGAAAATATCCAAAGATAGCGCCTTCTTACTCTTTCCTAATACTTTTTATTTAAATCCAACTAAAACCTATCTTGAAGACTTAATTACATGTGGAAGTATAAATAATCCAATGCTTTTATTGAGATTACCCATAGACAGGAGATATGAATTTTCTTCTTCTTCATTTTCACTCATTGGCGCTTCTAGTGATTTATGTGCAAATATTTACGGGTTTGATTTAGACAGTATTGAAATTGATTTCAGTATGCAGGATTTTATATTCGAAGGAAAAGTGGAGGAAGGTAATTTTTACGGTTCAAAGCTAAAGACAAATCTATCTATCACTAATGATAAAAATTATATGTTTGAGGTTGAAGGAAAAATTGAAGGTCCTTTTTCTAGCCTACTAAGATTTATTAATAATGATGACATTTATCTGGACGCTGTTACTGGTACACACCAAACAAATTTTCTTTATAGTTCGCCTTGGAGCAAAATGAATTCCTTATTAGATAATGAATCAAAACTTATCATTAATTCAGAAGTGCAGCAGGCTGGTTTGGTCTTTGAACAATTCAACTATTCATTTAAAAATATTTTCTCTTCAGTTAACTATGATAGTAGTTTAGGGATAAAGGATGGTTTTATATCCCTTAAGCTTAACAATATACCTTTAGTTTTTGATCTAGATAAGCAAGCATCAGAAGCAAAACCTTCCATTTCTATTTTCTCTGTAAATGAGATTATCAATCTTAAAAAATTATTTCCAGAACCTTTAGGTTCAAAGATAAAAGGAAACTCTTTGGCTGAAATAAGGATAGAAGTTCCTTCATACCTAAGGGGAGTAAAGATAGCGAAACCACGAGTATTGTTCTCATCAAACTTAAATGGGGTCAGGATAGATTTACCTAAGCCATTTAATAAAGCTAAACAAGACGAAACCGGATTAGATTTAATATATACCCCGGGATTTAACAAACCACTTTCAAGAGTAAATTTTAAATTTGGTAATATCTTGAGAGGTAAATTAGATTTCTCTTCTTCTCTTGAGCAAGGTTTTATCATAGCTGGTAAGAAAAAACAGAGTATTTCAATTGAAGAAGGTGTTTTATCTTTGATAGGAAGTTTTGATGAATTTGACTATAAAATTTTACAATTACTTGATCTAACTCAAGACTCACAAACTATAGACTTTACAATAAAAGATTTAAAAATAGGCCGTTTAATATTCTCAGACACCTACTTTGAAGGAGTAGATATAAAATCTGTGAGATCAAATGAATATAATGCTTTTGAAATTTCAAATAGCAGTTTCAAGGGGATTTTTTCATCCCCTAAATTACCAAATAAAATTCCTCTCCTTAATTTTGATTTTATTGACTTAGAATTCTCTGATGACAATTCATCTGGTTCTTTTTTATCAATTTACAATAACATTAATACTCAAATAAGATTTGATGCTAAAGAAATTATCCTTAACTCAGAAAATTATGGCAACTGGAGCTTTGACCTCATTCCAGGTAAAGATGAGCTGACTCTCTCGAATCTATCAGGCAAATATAATAAGTGGGGCTTGACAAGCAACAGGGATCAAATTTCAGATCTAGTTATATCCAAGAAAGGTCTCGGATGGAGAACTGACCTTGTTACTAAGGTATATTCAGGTTCACCTGAAAAAGCTTTCAAACAAATCGGAGTAGAAACCAATTTTGAGATGGATACATTCAATATGGAAGCAGATGTAACATGGAATTCTCTTCCTTGGAATTTCGATCCTGTTGAGGTAAACGGTCAAATTGAATTAGATATAAATGGTTTGTTAATTCAAGATCGTGATGATATCCAAACACCCAATAATCTACTTAGACTGATTAATATATTTAATGTGACTGATTCTTTTGAGAAGGTTACCAATTTAGATTTTAGGAAACTATATAAATCAGGGTTTGGAGCTGACTCAGTTAAAGGTTCTTTAGAAATAACAGACAATAATATTATTATTAAAGACCCTTTAATTTTTAAAAGTGGGTCTAGTGAATTTAAGTGGACTGGTCAGATAAAGAAGGGTGATAGAGGCAGTTTAGATGAAATAGATCTAGAGGTAGTAATGACCTTACCTTTAAAGGAGTATCTGCCTGCATATGCTCTTATTCTTGGGGGCCCTGTAACTGCCGGGATGGTTTACATAGCGGGTAAGGCCTTTCAGCGAAACTTAGATCAGCTCAGTTCAGGAAAATGGTTTATTAAAGGTACTTTAAAAGAACCGAAAACTGATTTTGAAGGTTGGTTTGAAAAGTAAACTGAGCTTAATCTAATACAAAGATTATAGGCTTTTCCTTTTCCTAGTAGATGGAATATCTAGTTCTAATCTATATTTTGCAATTGTTCTTCTGGCAATATTTATCTCGAGCTCTTCTTCCAGTGCTTTTTTTATATTCTGATCGCTTAATGGATTCTCTTTATTTTCGGATGTAACTATTTCGTTAATAAATAGCTTGAGATCTTCAGAGGTTATATTTATAGATTGATTCTGTTTATTTACTCTCTTATTCAATAAGCTTTTTAGCGTCGTGAGTTCATTGGGAAGTTGTATATATTTATTTCTAACTATCCTTGATACTGTAGAGGGGCTTATATTCAGTAGCTCAGCAATTTCTTTATTTGATAATGCTTTTTTCTTTGAAGAACCATTTAAAAAATCGGATTGTATGTCTACAATGATTTCTGCAACTAAAAAAAGAGTTTGCTGTCTTCTTTCAAGACCTTTTAAGAAGGATTTTGCTTCATGCGTATTATTATCTTTCGATTGCTCAACCTTATTCTTAATTTTTGCCATTAGATCCTGCGACATAAAATTATCATTTAAGGATACTTTCCATGAATCTTTAGTCTTCATTGCTATCAGGTCAGGTCTTGCGTAGAACTCAGTATACGAACCAAAGCCACTTCCTGGATTTAAAGATAGTTTCAATAGATTTATTTTAAGAGTTTCTGGTATTTGGTTTAAATTAATCTTATTTTCGATAATCAGATCAAGATTATTACCTAGAAGTTTCTTCGTTTCTTTATCTATATCTAAGTGCTTTATTTGAACATCTAGTGATTCTCTAATATTTCTAAAAGCACAACCAGGAGGATCTAAATTCTGAATATGATCTAAGACTTTTTCTATTATTTGATCTTTAATTACTGTATTGAAATCTTCATAAACAATTCTCTTTATGTCATCGAATTCAAGCTCAGGATCCAATCTGCCATTTTCTTCAATTGAATCTATCAAAACCTGACCTATAAGGAATTCAATGTCATTTACGGGTAAAAGTTCAAATTGATTAAGAAGATTTTCTTTAAGTTCTATTTCATCTTCTTTTGATTTTTCAAGATTTGAGTTCTTATCTGCATAGAGAACCTTCTTATACTGATCTACTTTAAATTCGTCTTTAAAGTAAGATATTTTTTTATCCTCATCTTCTAAAAAGAAATCTTTAATTAAGTCATTAAGTTGAGAACTTATTTCAAATCCACTCAGTGATAATAACTTGATCTGTTTTCCTAAGTTTGCAGTTAAGTTTAAGGAAAGTTTTTGTTTCTGTTTGAGACCTTGTTTCACTTCAGTTGAGTGTTAAAAATCTTCGCCAAGATAAACTTTTTTTACAATAGAGTCTCGCACAATATCTGACGGTTTGCCATTTGCAATTATTTCCCCTTTGTTAACAATGAGAACTTTTTTACAGATATTCATCGTATCCCTTACGTTATGATCACTAATAAGAACCCCTATATTTTTATCATTCAGTCTGTAAATAGTATCCTTCAAATCAGATACCGCAATGGGATCAATTCCTGCAAAAGGTTCATCTAAAAGTACAAATTTAGGATTAGTTGCGAGTGATCTAGCAATTTCAGTCCTTCTTCGTTCTCCTCCAGATAGCTTAACGCCTATAGTTTTAGAGAATTCTAGCAAATTAAAATCTTCTAAAAGAGATTCTAAAATTTCTTTCCTGTCTTGCTTCTCAATATCACCTCTTTGTTCAAGTGCTGAAAGTATATTTTCTTCTACTGTTAAGCCCTTAAAAATTGAAGATTCTTGAGGAAGGTAAGCAAGACCCAAGGCTGTTCGTTGAGAAATATTATGTTCATTTAAATTGTTTTCTCCTAATCGAATTTGACCACGATCTGATTTCACGAGTCCAGCTATCATATAGAAAAGCGTTGTTTTACCTGCTCCATTTGGACCAAGAATGCCAAGAGTTTCTCCGCTATTCATTTCAAAAGAAATATCTTTTACTGCCACCTTATCTTCATAGGTTTTAGATAGATTTTTTACTTTCAAGAGCATGATTAAGTGGACGTTACCTTGGCATTAATTGATTTAATTATCTTTTTTTCTAAGTAATCGTAATAAATAGAATCAGCTTCTATTCTTAAGCCTTTCTGGGTAAATAAGGCATTCCCCTCTAGCAGAATTTTATTTTTATCTAGTAGTTTAAGGTTATCTGCTATTCCATAATTCTCAGAGTCTCTTTTATCTTTAAACTCACCTTTAATAAACTTAAGATAAGGTTCACGTTCTTCATTAAAATTGTACTGGAAGCCTTTAGATATAATCTGAGATTCATTGAGATCTAGATTACTCTCTGAATCACTCTTTACCATTTTATTGGCTAGATTGATTTTGAGACTTTCAGTCTTTAAATGTGCCAAGCTTTTATTTGTTATAAAGTTAAAATTTACTGAATTTTTGAAACCTATAATTTCTTTATCTTTATTGTAAAAAGCAAAATCTGCAGTAATCTCAGATTTCTTAGATTCTGACCCAAATTTTGATAATACATTGGTTAGCTCAACGATACCGTTTTGATTCATCTTCATCTTTTCCCCAGTCATATCTATTTTTAGATTTTTCTGGTTAATTGAAAATGATGGCTTAGTAAGTTCTATCTTTGGTTCTTCCATAGATTCTACTTCATTATTTTCGTCAGCAGATACTATTAAGAGTGAAAAAAATACAAAGGATAGTAGGAGTTTCTTCATTCCTTATACTAAGCCTGCCTCTATAAGATCATGCATCCTTATAATTCCTTCTGGAACTTGTTTATTATTAACAACAGCTAAAGAATAAATTTTATGCTTCTGCATTATCTCCAATGCATCTATAGCTAAACTGTCATTAGGTATAATTTTTATCTTCTTTGACATAAATTTAGAAATAGGACTTTCTAGAGGTTCTTTTGAAGAATTTAAGACTCTTCTTAGATCTCCATCAGTAAAAATACCTTTAAGCGTGTCTTTTTCAATCACTAATGCAACACCCAGGCCTTTTTCGCTTACTTCAATTAATGTTTTCGATAGTGTTGTTTTTGGGGAAACTTTGGGTATGTCTTTTCCTTTAGTCATTAGGTCATTAACTTTTGTGATTAGTCTTTTTCCTAATTTTCCCCCTGGATGGGATTTTGCAAAATCTTCTCTACTAAAATTGTTAGCCTCAAGCAGAGCAACTGCTATTGCATCTCCTAATGCCAAGGCAGCTGTTGTGCTGGTTGTTGGAGCTAAGTCTAGAGGGCAAGCTTCTTCAGCTACACCCGTATAAAGAGATAATAAAGAGTTTTTAGCGATTGTTGAATTCTCAGAACCTGTAATTGAAAAGAACTCACATCCAACAGACTTTAAATAAGGAAGTAGTGCGATCACTTCTTCGCTCTGGCCGGAATGAGAGAAAATCAATACTTTATCATTCCTGCCAATTGATCCAGCGTCTCCATGCAAAGCTTCTCCTGCGTTTACAAATGTAGAAGGTGAACCTGTGCTAGATAAGGTTGCAGATACTTTCTTCGCAATATGGCCAGATTTACCAATTCCTAGAGTAATAATCTTGCCTTTAGTCTTTAGAAGCTTGTCGCATAAGGTATTAAAATCTCGTCCAAGAGATTTAGCTAAAGCCTCTAACCCTTTTGCTTCAATTTTAATTGTTTTTTTGGCTGACTTAAGATGATTCATATTGTTTTTTAGTTTAGGTTAGAAGGCATAATACAACGAAAAGAAATACGAACTTAGAAATATGAAGCTTAAGAAAAAGCCAGCTTTTTGTTCTTTTCTTGAAAGCATAAAAATATAATATGCGAACAATAATGTGACCAAGAAGAGCAGAAATAAAAGAGGAGACCATTCAGAATAACTCCAGCCAGAGGACATTTCGGGTCTCATGAAAAGACCGGGTATGGCTAATACACATAAACCATTGAATATATTCGAGCCAATCAAAGTACCTGATACAGTTTCATATCTTCCTTTTAATGCTAAAGAAACTGATGCGGCAATTTCAGGTAAGCTAGTTCCAATCGCTAACACAGTGTAGCCAATAAATAGTTGCCCTAAGTTATATTGATCTAAAATTAGATTGGCACCATGAGTTATCAGCCAGGCTGCAAAGACCAGCGCAACTAAAGATAGCAGAAGCTTCAAAAAAACATTTTTTTCCGGTGTTACAGAATTGTCTATCTCTTCGGCATTGCTGTTTTTATACCAAAATAATATTACTGAAATCAAACAGCAAAGAAGTATCGCTGATGTGTAAATGCTAAATGGATTAGTGGCGATTAAAAACCAAACCAAAAGGCTTGATGTTAATAGTATTACTAAATTTATACGTATTGACTTGTCTTGACTGATATTAAGTTTTTTATAGGCAAGAATTAATAACATTGAACCAAAAACTAGAGATAGGTTGGCCACATTTGAGCCAACAACATTTCCAATAACCATAGCCCCTTTGTTTTCCAATGAAACGAAAAATGTAGTCAACATTTCAGGGGCAGAAGTTCCAAAAGCAATAATTGTTGATCCTATGAAGAAAGGAGAAAGACCAAATTGTTTTGCGCTCAGGACAGAATATTTCTCAAGCTTTTCAGCACTAGTCCACATTAAGGCAATTCCAAAAGCTATGGCTGAAAACGCTAATATCATAAAATTATTGTAAGTACTCAAGGAGAACTAATCCAGATGATATAATAAAGGTAAAAGAATCCAATTCATATTTATCAATTATGAAAACACTTTCAAGAAATATTTATTTATTCGTATTTTTGACTATTTATCCGCTCTATAGCGCTGCAAATGAGATCTCTGCACATGACTATGCGGCCAAGGTTCATGACGATATCATTCAAATAATTCAAACGAAGAATGACTTATACGTCAAAGATCCTGATAAATTCACAAAAGAAATTAGTAATGCTTTTAGTCCAATAGTAGATTTCACTAGGATTGCTCGAAACGTAATGGGTAAACATTATAAGAAAGCGACAAACACTCAAAGGATTGCATTTTCAGATGCCTTTAAAACAAGTTTGCTAGAAACTTATTCAGGGACTTTAGTCGAATTTAAAGATGAAAAGATTATAGTACTACCTCCTGAAAATATTACAGAATCTAAGAATAAGGCAAAAGTAAAAATAGAAATCATCACTTCTTCAAGTATCTATCCTGGAACATATAGCATGTACTTAGACAAAGAAGGGAAATGGAAAATCATTAATATAGTAGTGAACGGTATAAATTTGGGTAAGACCTTCAGGAGTCAGTTTTACTCCTTAATGGAAAAAAATGAAGAAAACATTGATCTAGTAATCAATCAATGGATTGCTTCGGTGTAGATAATGGATAAATTACTTATTAAAGGCGGTAGTGAGCTTCATGGAGAGATTTATGCATCAGGGTCTAAAAATTCTGCTCTTCCAATATTAGCAGCTTCATTGTTAGCTGATACTCCCTTAAAGGTTGGAAATTTACCTCATTTAAATGATGTTACTACTATGCTAGAGCTTTTAGGTTCTATGGGTGTTGATGTAATGCTCAGCGATGAAATGGAGGTTCAGGTTGATACCTCTAGTATAAATAACCTTAATGCTCGCTATGAGTTGGTAAAGACTATGAGAGCTTCAATTTTAGTTTTGGGCCCATTATTGGCAAAATTTCAGAAAGCAATAGTTGCTTTACCGGGAGGCTGTGCCATAGGAAGTCGCCCAGTAAATCTGCACATTGATGCAATGAGGGCAATGGGAGCAGATGTAAGCATAGAAGATGGAAATATAGTCGCTAGTGCAGAAGGTAGATTAAAAGGCGCAAAGATTATGTTTGAGCCTGTAAGTGTAACAGGTACCGAGAATGTAATAATGGCAGCCTGCTTAGCGGAAGGCACTACAGTTATTGAAAATGCAGCCAGAGAACCTGAAGTTATAGATCTTGCAAATTGCTTAATTGGTATGGGGGCTCAAATAGAAGGTACAGGGTCTGATGTTATTACAGTACATGGAGTAGAAAGACTAAACGGAACTACTTTTTCAGTTATGCCAGACAGAGTAGAGGTGGGAACTTATCTTACAGCTGTAGCAATGACAGGAGGCACGGTAAAAATTAAGCAGGCAAAACCTGAATACCTTTCTTCTGTGATTACTAAATTAGAATCAGCAGGAGCTTTAATTACTTTAGAGGATGATTCGGTTGAAATCTCTATGCAACAAAATAAACCAAAAGCTGTAAGCTTAACAACTGGTCCATATCCTTCTTTTCCAACGGACATGCAGGCACAATTTGTTTCTTTAAATTCCATAGCAGAAGGCAACTCAACAGTTACTGAAACTGTTTTTGAAAATAGGTTTATGCATGTTCAGGAAATTGCTCGAATGGGAGGAAATATCACACTAAAAGGAAATACCGCCGTTATTGAGGGTATTGGAAAACTCAAAGGAGCTCCTGTTATGGCCACTGACTTAAGAGCCTCTGCCAGCCTTGTTCTAGCAGGACTGGTAGCAGAAGGCGCTACCATAATAGATCGGATTTATCATATTGATAGAGGTTACGAAAGAATAGAAGAAAAGCTAAAAATGCTTGGAGCTGATATCGAGAGAATTTCTTAGATAATATGAAAGTAAAAGATAAGCCATTTGTGTTGGCCTTACCAAAAGGTAGGGTTTTTGATGATTTTATACCTGTGTTGCAAGATACGGAGTTTGCCTTGAAGGACGATCCGCAGCAGTCAAGAAAGATGCTTCTTGATACAAAGAGACCAGAAGTAAAAATATTAGTTATAAGAGGTTGGGATGTTCCCACTTATATAACTTCAGGTGCAGCCCATTTAGGAGTTGTTGGAAAAGATATTTTGAAAGAAAAGGAAGAAGAAGAGTTCGTAGAGTTAGCAGACTTGGGAATAGGGAAGTGTAGATTGTCTTTAGCGGGTAACGAAAACCTTTTACTAGGTTCAAGTAAGTTAAAAATAGCTACAAAATATCCCAAAGCAGCTACTAAGTTCATGGAATCTATAGGAATTCAGGCTGAAATTATTTACCTACATGGTGCTCAAGAAATAGCGCCTATATTGGGATTATCGGACGCAATCATTGATTTAGTTGATACTGGTAAAACTTTAAAAGAAAACGGGCTTGAAGAAATTAAATTTATTTCAGATATATCTACTCGACTGATCGCAAATAAAGCTTCTCTTAAAACACAATCTAAATTAATAAATGAAATTAAAGAGGCTCTTTCAAAATGATTGTCTTTAATGAATTAGATATAAAACAAAAAGGTTTTGAAGAAGAGTTTTCATCTTTTTTAATTCGAAAGAACTCGATTGATGATGACTTAGTTAATTCTGTAAAAGATATTATTTCATCAATAAGAAAAAATGGTGACGAGTCTCTCAGAAGTCTTTCTCTTAAATATGATAATCTTGATGTTAAAGATTTTTTACTGACTGAAAGAGAGATTCAAGCAAGCTTAACTAAGGTAGATAAAGATTTGCTACGATCATTAGAATACTCCTACAAGAATATTTCTGCCTATCAATCAGATTGTTTTAAGAATTTGAATTTAAGTTCCATTGATCGAGAAATAACTAGAAAATTCCGACCAGTACGATCTATAGCAATGTATATTCCTGGTGGAAAAGCTTCTTACCCTTCAACTGTGTTGATGGCAGCTGCACCAGCACAAGCAGCAGGTGTGAAGGAGATGTATCTAACAACGCCTTCTGTTAATGGGGAAATAAATAACCTTACAATAGCTGCTGCTGCCATTGCTGGAATTGATAACATTTATAAGATAGGGGGTGCCCAAGCAATCGCCGCATTTGCTCTTGGAACAGAACAAGTCCCAAAAGTTGATAAAATAATTGGACCGGGAAATATATATGTGGCAGAAGCTAAGAGACAGTTGTACGGTGAAGTTGGTATTGATTCTATTGCCGGTCCGTCAGAAATCGTAGTTCTCGCTGATGCAAGCTCTGATCCTGAGATAGTTGCTTGGGATTTAATGGCTCAAGCTGAGCATGACGTTGATGCCTCTTCAATCCTAGTCTCCTCTTCTATGAAAATCATCTCAGAAGTTAAAGACATTATTAGTAATGAAATCAATCAACTAGAAAGAAAAGAGATTATAAAAGAATCATTAGAAAAAAATGGAATTATTATTGCGATTAATTCATTAGAGGATTCTTCTAAAATTATAAACCGCCTGGCTCCTGAACATTTGCATCTTGCCTATGATCATAATGAAAACTCGGAAGAGAAGAATTTAATAGCTGGGTTGATTTTGAAAGGTATGAACTCTGCAAATTCCTTTTCTGACTATGTTCTGGGTCCAAGTCATATACTCCCAACAAGTACCTCATCTAGATTTAGCTCCCCCTTATCGGTAGAAGATTTTTTAGTAAGTTATAGTTATGTTGCTTTAGATAAGGCA
>PADT01000007.1 GCA_002700465.1 Flavobacteriaceae bacterium
GTGGCTATTATTGCCGAGTCTGTAAAAGACGATGAAATAGTAGCAGAAGCAGTTGAGGAATATATAGACAGAGCAGTAGAAAATTCTGATGTTGAAAATTACACACTTGCTGATGTCGTAACAGAAATATCTTACGAATCATTCATAGAAAATCCTATAGAGACCTTCGTAGATTTTGATAATTTACAAGACATAAATATTTCTAACATAGGAGATGATATGACCTCTGATCAGAAGGAAAAAGCACAAGAAGTTGTAGTGCCAGTTATTTTGACTAGAATAGCTACTATGGCAGCTTTCGTATTTAGGAGAGGTAATGTTTAAAAAACTATGGAAATGGTTGATTGCAGCATTTAAAGAAACATTAAACCTTAGTTGGACTTTGGTTGGTCTAGTAATTGCAACTTTGACTTTGACTGGAAGCGCACAACAAGTTACAGGGTTGGCAACCGTTATTACTTTAATAGTTTGGTTATTGACTTTGGGATTCAGAAATGACAAATAAATGTTCATGCGAAATACTTTGCTGTGGTTGCGAAGAACATTGTTCAACGAGGAAAGGTAAATAATGAAATTACAAGTTATTAGAACTCAGCTAGGCAAAGATGCTACTAATGGTCTTTTGTTTGTTGATGGTATTTTTGAATGTTTTACATTGGAAGATCAGTATCAAGAAACAAAAGTTATGCACGAAACTTGCATACCTGAAGGAGAATACGATATAAAATTAAGAACAGTTGGCGGTTTTAACGAAAGATATACTAAAAAATATCCTACGTTTCACAGAGGTATGCTCTGGCTGCAAGATGTTCCTGGATTTGAGTGGATCTTAATACACCAAGGGAACACCGATGAGCACACTTCGGGTTGTCTCATTGTCGGAAATTCTCAACAAGATTTAGATGTTAATTTTAATGGTATGGTCGGCTCAAGCGCAGATGCGTACAAGAAACTGTACAGGAAGGTTTCTGGAGCCATACTTAAGGGAGATAAAGTCACAATAGAATACAGTAAAATAATGTTAGACAAGGAGGAAAGAACTTCTTGTTGCGGTTGTGAAAAAATAGACAATATTCTAAATGGTGTAAGCCAGATAGAAAAGAAATTAAAATTAAGTAAATTAATAAAGTAAAAGGAGAAATATGTCAGAAGAACTTAAAGACATGCTTGAAAGAACTAGTTGGACCTTCATTGAAGCGTTCATTGGTGCGTTAACAGTTGCTCCTCTAGTTGGTGTAGATGCTGAAGTAATTCAGTTAGCTGCGTTAGCTGGTGGTGGTGCCGCTTTAGCCGTAATTAAAACTTACGCTAAAAAACAGGTGAGTAAATAATGCCTAAGTATGGATCAAAAAAGTTAAAGAAAAAAGCTAAAACTGGCGGCTTTAAAAAAAAGAAATAAAAAAAAGAATCCTGAGCTATTGCTAGTCCAGGATTCTTTTACGTACATAACAAAGAGAGTAGTTATGTTAAGTGTATTATATAGTACTAGAAAGGAATTTCGTCCTTATCTTCTACTTTAGTTTTGCCTACTGTTGGAAAGGTTTTGACAATGTTTAGGTATTCACTATCTTCTTCTTTATCTAACTCAACACCGATGTAAGCACCAATGTATTCATTAGGATCAAAAGATACGTCTCCTTCAGATACTTCTATCTTAAGAGCCTTCATAACCTCAATCATTTTCCATTTGGAATTCTTAGTAAACATTGTCCACATTTTAAATGTAACGCCTTTTACTTCAATTTCCCAAACCCAACCTTCGTTGTCAGACGCACTTAAGTGATCTTTCACAGAAAGAATTTTACCCTCGTAATCTCCTGCTTCTAGATCGAACTTAGCTGCACCCTTCAGGTCGTCTTCAGCTATTCTTATTTTCTTGGCTTCCACCATTTTTAACCTCCAATTGGTTGTAGAGAAAGTAATCATCTTGTGCCCATAGGTGTAAACCTAAACCTACTCTCATAGCGCAACGCTTATGAGCATCAGATATAGCAAGTTTTAATCTCTCGCCATTGTTCATTCTTTCTCCTGTTTTCTTATTTGTTAATTTATATGGTTTATCAACTGAGCCGCTTTCTTCCATTACTATTTCTTTACCATCAATAGTAAGTGTTAAACGTAAAACAACACCAGTCAATGTATGACCATACTCTTTGTGTTCATCATAGATTTCTCGTACGACAGTTTGTCCGTAAGGACCACAATGCAACAACAATCTTTGAGTGACTGCACTATGTTCTACATAGTCGCCAAACTTTCCTGGAGCTGCACCTTTAACTAGACCAGCAAATGGTTTAGCTAAATTCTTAAGATCTAACATATCTTTCACCTTCTTCCATACTTGTAGCCCACTTAGGAGCAGAGGCAGTATTACAATTTATTATTTGTAAACTTGCACTTTCTGCAAAATTACGCTCTAAAAAAGTATCTCGTATAACTTCAGTTCTACGACCTCTTTTAGAAGCTATTGCATCTAAAGCTCTCAACTTAGGGACAAAAGTAGGACCAACAATTGCACACAATGTCTGCACTTGCTCATCAGTAATGTCGCCTAACAACCACTTAAAAAAATTAGGCAGTTCAGGAACTTTATACTTGTATGATTTAGAAGTATGAAAAACAGTATCTCCTAATTTGTATGAGCCTTTTTCTGAAACATCTTTGCTAATGTATGAATCAGTAAAAGCCTTAACTTTTTTAGTAGCATCTTGTGCACTTGATATAGGTAATCTTGCGACTACTAGATTTTCCAAAGGAGCAGAGCTAATAAACTCTCCAACCTCTGTGTTCTCCATGTCATCTACACCATAGACTTCTTTAGTTAAATCTAAAGCATCAGATACTGATTTTATGTTTTCCATATTTCCTCCAATACCACTATATATAGTCTGTAGTTATATCTTATAAAATTGATAAATTATCCCAACCATCTTTGCTGATAGTTAGAGTTAGCACACCAGGGTGCGCCCAGAGCCCTGTTCTTGCCGTAAAATCAAGGCTTTTGTCAATTGCGGGACATTGGAACCAAGTCCTGTCTCCTTGCTGTAAAGAGCGAAAATGATGATAATGAGCAGATATTAGAATATTGCTTTCTCCTGGTGGTAAAAACCCAAACATCTGACCTTTCCACCAATTAAGTATTTTATTTGTTGGATCTCCACCGCCACCAGTCATGTGTCCGTGGGTAAATGCTACTTTTTGTCCGTATATATCTAATACTTGATGAAAATCTGTCGCAACATCTACTTTTACTTTTTTATAACGTGGATTTTGAGCCATTATCTCTCCACATATCTCTAAATGCATAGTATCGCTATTGTCTAATCGTGAAGTAGTCACATTTCCTTTCCCAGAGCGTGACATTTCGCCATGATTACCTGGAACACCAGCTAAAACAATATCATCTACTAAAGGTAAAAACGTATCTACACATCTCATAATTAATTTTCTGGCTAAATGGTATTGCTCTTTTAAAGACAACTCAATATTGTGAGGTTGTGAATCATAAAAACCGTGACAATTTTCAGTAAGATCTCCCATTCCCACAAGATAAACTGACTTAATTTTTACTCCAGATTTTCTTAAATCTTTAATTCTTTGAACTGCAGAAGTTAAACCTAATTCTAATCTTTTTACAGTAGCGTCAACTCCCAAATCAGATTTTCCTAATTGCCAATCTGCAAGCATAAACATAAAGGCAGTATCTCCGCCTCTTTTTTTAACTTTTAATTTAGGTTTTTTACTTATTTCTTTAAAAAGTTCAGCAACATATTCGTCTTTAAGAGGGTCTTTTTTGCGAACAATACCTTTAAAAGCATAAAATGTTTCAACAACACCACCTTTTAATTGCGTATTCCAACTTGATGCTTTTACTACGCCATCTATTTCATAAAGTTCAGGATCAAATCCCCATTGTTGCAATATTTTGTCAAAGTTATCTTTGTAGTTTTTATCTGTACCAACGTGAGTTATTTCACCAACACCAACAGATTCTTCAAATTCATATTTAGGTTGCCACCCACTTGGATAATAATTATTTCCTAAGTCTTGATCTTTCGGCATAGACACCTCCAGTTTTATTCATTTATGTTAAAGCCTTGAAACATTTTCTCTATTTCATACTTTAACTCAGCCTCTGCTTTACTGGTAGGATACCTTCCTGGATAATTAATTGAGTTCTTTTGAATTATTTGTTCAGTAATGTATAATGCACTATTTATTGTTGACATTAAAAAATCAGAATCCATAGCTTCTCTAATTTGTATGTACAAACCACAAATAACCATTAATACATCTTCTGCCTGAACTTCGTTATTAAATTTTTCTACTGTTTTTTGATAACTGTTTAAAATTTCTTTAGCAAATGGCGTAATTTCAAATGGATTGAAATCGTCTTCTCCTAAAAAAAATGATTCGTTTATATCTGACATATTGATAGGATAGCATAACTGAAATTATTGGAGGATAATGAATAATACTGCAAAGAATGCACTTGACATAATGTGTACTGTTTGGGCGAACAACGGTGGAGGATCTGTTTATGTTTCTGAAAAGAATGGACAATGGAAAGATCATAAAATTAATTGGGCTAATTATCTCAAACTTAAAAAATTTGTACACAATCAAAAAGAGGACTCAGATATTTACTGGACACCACTTTGCTTTGAAGATGAAAATTCAAGAAAAGCTATTAATGTAAAAAAAGAACAAGGCGTTTTATTCGTTGATGTTGACGAACTTAACGTTGAATGGAAAGGTGGAATTAAATTAGCACCTGAGCCATCAATAGTTTGGACTACTAGCAAAACAAGATGGCAGGGAATTTGGTTGCTTGATGATTTAATAAGTTTAGAGGAACAACAAGATATGAATAGAAGATTGGTGTATCACATAGACGCTGACAAAGGTGCTTGGGACGCTGCAAGAGTACTTAGAGTTCCTGGATCTATTAACGCTAAAAGAAATGGTGTTGTGGGCAAGATACAAAAAATGGATTTTGATTGTTATTACAGTATTGATGATTTTGATGCGATACCAAATGTTGAAACTAATACTGTTGTTGAAAAACCTTTGCCTGAAAAATTGTCTGGCTTTAAGATTGATGAACTACCTTTAGAAGTACAGTACTGGGTTACTATGTCACAAGAGGAATACAGAAAACATAATGACATTGATAGAAGTGATTTAATTTATAAATTATCTATTAAATTAATAAAGAATAATTATTCTGTTGAAGATGTATTTTTTATACTGCAACCTACACAATTTAATAAATTTAAGCAACGTCCTAAAACTTTATTTAAGGAAATACAAAAAGCAGAACTAGCAGTCCGAAAGTAGTCACATTTCCTTACCAAGAGAATATAAAAGAAGCTTTTTTAAAAAATTTTTTATATAGTCTGATTAAATTAATAACCAGACTATATAAATATTATTACTTAGACTTTAGCTTTTACTTTTGTGATTATTATCGGTAATCCAAATCCGAAACAATCCCACATAACTTTTTGTAAGTCATCAGTACTTGCGTTGTCTACATCAAATCGAGTATTAAATGGTTCTATTAAATTCTGAATTAATGCTAACAAGTCATTATTAACGAATTTTTCTACTTTATACTCTTTATTTTTTGTAAACAAATTTGCATGATCATTATCGTATGTATGTACAACTATTTGACCAACAACTTTATTTGCTTTTTCTATAATGTCATCTATTTCATCAAAAGGACTTTCTTCTGGTGAATACATAGTTATATAATCTGCTATGCTACCAAATTCTTCAACATACTCTAAATAATCTTCACTACCAAGCATATAACTTTCGTTATACATATAACTTTCGTTATAAACTGAACATGAATTATTATCATATATATAATTACTCACTATTTTGTTAGCTTTGTAACTATTATTTGAAAACCAAATACCATTTTCTGTAGTACCATGATCTTCATTTATTATGTATGTATTTTTATCTAATATAGGATTAACAGTTTGGAACACCATTTTGTCACTACCTATAATTTCGCCAATAAATTCACGTATACGTTTAACTTGTAAAAAGTTAGGTTGTAAATTTTTGAGTAATACTTTATTAAACATTCGAGTATCACTCATTTTATCTGTTGGCTCAACACAATCTAAAACACCATTATGTGCAAATACTGTTTCGTTATTTACATGGAATGGATGAACATTATTAATATCTGTTGTACCTGACGTTGCTATTCGACAATGTATCAAGATATCACTTGTTTTACTATGTTCTTGTTGTATTTCCATACAACGTTGTACGAATTTTTTACTATCCATATCTTTATATACTTTTATCTCATCATTTTCAATGTATGATACACCGAAACCATGAGAGTTATTATTAGTCATTATTTCTAAAGTTGATTGGTTAATCATACCAACACCTTTAGGTATACTAGCTATAATACACATTTAAATTTCTCCTCCATTTATTTCTATTTCTTCTATAGGCTCTACACCTATATTATCTTCGAAACTCAGTATTGTGTTTCTGTTTACACCGAATAAATTACTTTCAGCTTCAGAAAGATATTTATCCTTTTTTTGTTTAGAATTTATCCAATTTCTTTCTTTGAGATATGTAAATAAATTACTATATGTATTTCTATATGCTTTAATCCATAACAGATAATATTTGAGTAATGTACCTTTATCTCTAGCAATATCTTGATACGTTAATTGTGACGTATAGTGATACAATGATTGTGCAAATTCTACATTTTTAAGTAGTCGTTCTACTTTTAAATTAGATCTAAAATATCTTAGTTCTATAGTATTATTTTGTACATTTATTGCACCTCTTGATGCTGAATTTCTTTTAAATTTAGTGTATGTTGCAAATTCTCTAGGTTTTTGCATGTAACACCAACTGCTATCTTCACCAATACTTCTTTGTGCTATTGCAGCTATGAATTTAGGATTATCATAGTGCATTGATAGAAAAGCAAAATATTGATACGTGTTGTTGAATACACCTTTATCTAAATGTATATGTCCACCACATGGTCCATAAAATGCTTTACTCCATTGAGACGCTACTCTAAATGTTGAAAACAGATATTCTGCTAAATAAAATCCTGCCTTATACGCTCTTAACGTCATTGGCATAGATACATATTCTAAGTCAACACTACTATCATGTTTAGCTATCCAGACTGGTTTAGATTGTTTAGTTACAGCACCAAATGCTATGTTTAATTCGGCTAACATTTTATATGCTTTTACTCTTGGTCTATCTGCTGCTGGACTTTCGTCTGCACCGTCTCCGTCTGAATTACAATATTCATCTTCACAAAATGTTTCCATTCTTACGTCATGGTCATAATCGTAATTTGCACAATCTTCACATTGATCATTATTAAACTGTTCACTATTACGATAAATAATTTCTAGTTCCATTCCCATAGGAACATACTGCATTAAACTAGGTAAAGTATTACCTGTTTGATTTACAGTTTTATAGTAATTATTCTCATTCCATTCTTGTTGATTGTATACAATAAATTCTCCTGTATCTGGATTGAAGTCTAAAACTTCTGTTCCAAATGGTTTATGTGTATAACTAAATGGTTTAATATATTGTGTGTTTATTGGATAATGATGTCCAATAATACCTGCATTATGTATGTCTCCGTCAAATGATCTTTTCTGCATTTTATTCGGTACACTACTTTTAGCATGTGCTACACGCATAGTATTAATTAAGTGTTCTAAGTTATTTGTTGACAATGTATTGATATTCATAAATTTCTTTATATTTTTATGAAAACCATTATCTACAAAATTTAAACCTAAATTATGCATTTTTGAACTGTCAACTGTTTGTTTTCTTGTTGTCATTTCTTAGCCTCTACTTTCTCATTATCTACTTTTTCGATAATGTTATGTAATTTTTTATAGTTGGTTAGAAAATCTTTATCGGCTATATAATGATTATTACTAATCTTATATAATGCAACTAAACTATTTGTAGCTAGTTCTTCTAGATTTTCATTATTATTAACAATTTCTGTTGCTAATTTAACATGTGCACTATTAGTCATTTTTTTCCTTTCTTTTGTTATAAAATTTATATAACATAATATCTGTTAGCCAATTACTTATTACATAAGCACCTACTAGATAAACTGGTACAGATAACCAGAACATAATTTCTAACTTACTCATAAGCCAACCTGTAAGTTACTAACAAATTCTGGTTTATTATTAATAGCTAATTGATAGCTATCAAATATTTCACGATCTGCTGGTACTTTTTTACGTCTAGTTGTAACACCGTCAATATAGAAAAAGAAGTAATAACCTCTATCTCTAGTATTTTTAAAGTATCTAACTTCTTGTATAGTTAGATGATTATGCACAATACTCCATACATATTTTGTTGGGTATTTGCGTGGTCCACCAAATTCTGGAAATCGCATTACACGATTACTAACTTGGCGTATAGATGCACCGTCTGGCACATTATATTTTTTTGACATAATTA
>PADT01000008.1 GCA_002700465.1 Flavobacteriaceae bacterium
TAGTAGTAGCTTCAATTCCTTTATCTCTTAAAATATTTGTAGTTAAAGAAGAATTTAAAATTCTATTTGCATCTGCTTTACCTTTAGCGTCTATTCTAACTTTTTCAGCTTCTTTTCTAGCAGATTCAAGTTTAAATTCATACTCTAATGACATTTGTTCTTGACTAAGTTTTCTTTCAATTGCTTGCTTGATAGTTTGAGGTAATGTTACATCTCTTACTAGTACAGCGTTAATTTGAACATGCTGTGACTCTACCCCATCCTTTAACTCTTCATAAATTTCACTTTGAATGGCATCTCTTTTTGTAGAATATAACTGCTCAGGTGTATATCTACCGACAACACTTCTTGCCACCGCTCTTATTGATGGAACGATAACAATATCTAAATAGTTGGCTCCTTTTGTTTTGTGAAGCAAACCTAATTCAGAAGCAACTGGCTGATATAATACAGAAACATCTAAAGATATTTCAAGACCGTTTGAAGAAAGAACCTGCATTTGACTTTCAAAAACTTCTTGTTGTTTTACGTTATACAAGTAAACCGAATTCCAAGGAAATATCAAGTGAAATCCTTCTCCTAATGGCGGCTCGTCTATAACAGTACCTTCACCAAAAGTTTCAAATAAAACACCTGCTTCACCATAACCTATGTTGACAGCAGATTTCATTATTCCAATAATAGCAAACATTACTAATACTACTATCGGTAAGCCAATTTTGTTTAATTTATCCATATTTAATTATTTAATTTTTATGTTAACATTCCTCCATCAACATTAATAACCTGACCAGTTATAAATGTTGACAAATCAGATGACAAAAATAAGCAAAGATTTGCAACATCTTCAGGTGTTCCTCCTCTTTTTAAAGGAATTCCGCTAATCCACTGATTAACAACGTCTTGATTTAATTTGTCTGTCATTTCTGTTTGTATAAATCCAGGTGCAATAACATTAGATCTAATGTTTCTCGAACCAAGCTCCAAGGCAATTGACTTAGAAAACCCTATTATACCTGCTTTAGAAGCTGCATAATTAGATTGACCAGCATTCCCTTTAACACCAACAATTGAACTTATGTTTATTATACTACCTGACCTATTTTTAAGAAATATTCTTTGAGTAGCCTTTACCATATTAAAAACAGATTTTAAATTTACTTCGATAACTTTATCAAAATCGTCTTCATTCATTCTCATCAGTAAGTTATCTTTTGTAATTCCAGCATTGTTTATTAAAACATCAATAGTTCCAAAATCTTTTATCACTTGATCAACTAGGTTTTGTGAATCCTCAAAACTTGCTGCGTCACTTTGATAAGCTTTACAATTAGTTTCAAATTTTGACATCTCTTCAATCAATTCATTGGCTGAATCAACGGATTTAGAATAAGTAAAAGCAATGTTTGCTCCGTGAGAAGCTAAAACTAGTGCTATACCTTTTCCTATTCCTCTGCTGGCTCCTGTGATAACAACTGTTTTATTTTCTAATAATTTCATTTTGTAAATTTTAATTATAAAATTTCTGCTACTTTTTTTCCAATTTCAGCAGGTGAATCTACCACATAAATACCACATTCTTTCATAACTTTTTTCTTAGCTTCAGCAGTATCTTCTGCTCCTCCAACGATTGCACCAGCATGACCCATTGTTCTTCCCTTTGGGGCAGTTTCTCCGGCAATAAAACCAACAATTGGTTTTTTGTTTCCATTTTCAGCAACCCATTTGGCTGCGTCAGTCTCTAATTGCCCTCCAATTTCACCTATCATAACAATACAATCAGTATCCTCATCATTCATAAACAACTCAATTGCATCTTTTGTTGTGGTTCCAATTATTGGATCTCCACCAATTCCTACAGCAGTTGAAATACCTAGACCCTGCTTAACAATTTGATCAGCAGCCTCGTAAGTTAAAGTTCCTGACTTTGAAACAAGTCCTACTCTACCCTTCTTAAATACAAAGCCTGGCATAATACCTACTTTAGCCTCCTCAGGTGTTATTATTCCTGGACAATTAGGACCTATTAAAGTACAAGTTTTATTTTCTAAATATTGACTAACTCTTGTCATATCTGACACAGGTATTCCCTCAGTAATGGCAATTATTGTTTGAACACCAGCGTCAGCTGCTTCCATAATTGCATCAGCTGCAAAACCAGCTGGGACAAAAATTATTGAAGTGTTTGCATCTGCATTTTTTACAGCTTCTGAAACGGTGTTAAATACAGGTTTATCTAAATGTGTTTGACCACCTTTTCCAGGTGTTACTCCCGCTACTACGTTTGTTCCGTAACTTATCATTTGTTCAGCATGAAACGTACCTTCACTTCCAGTGAATCCTTGAACAACAATTTTAGAATTCTTGTTTACTATTATACTCATAAATTATTTTAATTTTTAACTCTTTCTATATAAGAGCCTTTTTCTGGATCTATTTTTATTTTATCTCCTTCATTTATAAATAAAGGAACATTGATTTTAGCACCTGTTTCTAAAATTGCAGGTTTAGTTGCATTTGTAGCCGTATTACCTTTTACACCTGGCTCAGTTGATGAAATTTCTAAAATTACATTTTGAGGCATTTCAACTGAAAGAGTTGTACCATCCTCAGTGTTGATTAAAACAGTAACAATTTCTCCCTCTTTTAAAAATTGAGAAGAATCAAGTATCACTTCTTGAACAGTTATCTGATTGTAATCATCAACATTCATAAAATGATAAGTTTCAGCATCTTTATATAAATATTGATATTTTTTAGTTTCCACTCTTACATCATCAATTTTATGGCCCGCAGAAAATGTATTATCAATTACTTTTCCATTGGTTACACTTTTTAATTTAGTTCTAACAAAGGCAGGACCTTTTCCTGGTTTCACATGTAAAAATTCAATGATTTTATAAATATCATTATTATATTTTATACATAGACCTTTTCTAATATCTGATGATGATGCCATAATTAATTTTTAAAATATCCTTTCATTATTCCTCTTTGAGAATTTTTAATGAATTGAAGAATTTCATCTCTTTCTTTTGTTGCTTCCATTTCACCCTCCATAATAGCAACGGCTTGAGTATTATTATATCTTTTTTGGTAAAGTGTTCTATACATCGACTGTATTTCCATTATTACCTTACTATCAAATCCCCTTCTTCTTAAACCAACAGAATTTATTCCAACATATGAAAGTGGTTCTCTTGCAGCTTTTACAAAAGGAGGCACATCTTTTCTAACTAAAGAACCTCCAGCAACAAAAGCATGATTTCCAATTGAACAAAACTGATGAACAGCAACCATACCAGCAAGGATAACGTGAGTTCCCACAGTAACATGTCCAGCTAAAGTTGAGTTGTTTGAAAAAATGCAATTATCACCAATAAAACAATCGTGTGCAACATGTGAATAGGCCATTATTAGACAATCTTTACCAATTTTAGTTTTATTTCTATCAGATGTTCCTCTGTTAATTGTAACACACTCTCTAAGTGTTGTATTATCACCAATTTCAGCTGTAGTCTCTTCACCTTTAAACTTTAAATCTTGAGGAACTGCTGATATTACAGATCCTGGAAATATTGAAACATTCTTTCCAATTCGAGCTCCACTCATAATAGTTACATTGGAGCCGATCCAAGATCCTTCTCCGATAACAACATTTTTATCAATAGATGTGAAAGGTTCTATTACTACATTTTTTGCAATTTTTGCTCCGGGATGTATATATGATAACGGTTGATACATTATGCTTCAGTTTTTCTTATTATTCTAGCTAGTAATTCTGCCTCACTTGTTAACTTACCCTCAACAAATGCCTGACCTTTCATATGCATTATTCCTCTTCTAATTGGAGTCAATAATTCTAATTTAAAAATTAGAGTATCTCCAGGTACAACTGGGTATTTAAATTTTGCATTATCAATTTTAGCGAAAAAAGTCAAATAATTTTCAGGGTCTGGAACATTATTTAGAAATAAAACTCCTCCAGCTTGTGCCATTGCTTCTATTTGAAGGACTCCTGGCATTATTGGTTTTCCAGGGAAATGACCCTTAAAAAAATCTTCATTCATTGTAACATTTTTTTGGGCAATAATATGATTTTCTGAAATTTCTAATATATTATCAACCAATAAAAAAGGAGGTCTGTGAGGTAATACTTTCATTATTTGATTTACATCCATTACCGGAGGCTTACTCATATCAAATTTTGGAACTTCATTTCTTTTTTCATTTTTAATTATAGATGAAAGTTTTTTTCCAAACATCGTATTGACATAATGACCAGGTTTATTAGCAATTACTTTTCCTCTTATTCTTGTTCCAACTAAAGCTAAGTCTCCTATAACATCAAGTAATTTGTGTCTTGCCGCTTCATTTGGATAATGTAGAGTTAAATTATCAAGTATTCCATTAGACTTTACTGAAATCTTATCCTTATTAAAAGCTTTTTTTAATTTTTCCATTGTCTTTTCTGACAATTCTTTATCAACATAGACTATAGCATTATTTAAATCTCCTCCTTTAATAAGACCATTTTCAAGAAGCATTTCTATTTCATGTAAAAAACTAAATGTTCTAGCTTCAGCGAATTGATCTTTAAATTCTGATAATCTTTTCATTGTAGCATTTTGAGTACCTAAAATTTTAGTACCAAAATCAACCATAGTAGTAACTTCGTAATACTTTGAAGGGATAATCGTTATATCACTTCCTGTTTCCTCATCGTAATAAGAAATTACATCCTTAACTATATATTCATTTCTTTCTTTGTTTTGTTCCTTAATCCCAGCTTTTGTAATTGCTTCTACAAAATATTTGGAAGAACCATCCATTATTGGAGGTTCAGAAGCGTCAATTTCTATTAAAACATTATCAACTTCCATTCCAACTAGAGCAGCTAAAACATGTTCTGACGTTTGAATATTAACACCATTTTTTTCTAATGTAGTCCCTCTTTTTGTGCTTAGAACGTAATTTACATCAGCTTCAATGATTGGTTTTTCTGGAAGGTCAGTTCTACAAAATGCATAGCCAAAATCTTCTTCTGCAGGTTTAAAAGTTAAATTAACTTCATTTCCCGAATGAAGACCAACACCTTTTAGTGAAATAGACTTTGAGATTGTACGTTGTTTACTCATTATGTAGTTTTTTTAAAAAGATCATTTAGTTTACTCATTATTTTTGGTAAATTTTTAAAATGAACATATGATTTATTATAATCTAAATAATTAAAAGCTGGCATCCCCATAACAGTTGTATCAGAGGGTATATTTTTCATTACACCAGACTGAGCTTGGACCATTACCCTATCACCAATCTTTAAGTGACCGGAAATACCTGCTTGACCACCAATCATACAATTTTTACCTATTGTAGTTGACCCTGCAATACCAACACAAGCAGCTATTACAGTACTTTCACCAATCTCCACATTGTGAGCTACCTGAACTAAATTATCAATTTTTACTCCTTCTTTTATTAAAGTAGAACCTAAAGTAGCTTTATCAACAGTACAATTAGCTCCAATTTCAACATTATCTTTAATTATAACGTTTCCATTATGTATAACCTTTAATTGATTGCCATCTTTATCTAGATTAAATCCAAATCCATCGGATCCAATAACCGTACCTGAATGAATTATGCAATTATTTCCAATAACTGAGTTACTATATATTTTAACACCGGGATAAATAATAGTATTACTACCTAAACTAACATTTTCTCCAATAAAAACTTGTGAATAAATTTTAGAATTCTCTCCAATATCTGAATCTTTTTCACATACAGAAAAAGACCCTACATAAACATTAGCACCAATTGAAACGCTGTCATCAATTAAAGATGTTTTATCAATACCAACTCTGTTAGAAGATTGATTTGCAAATAAATCTAATAATTTAGAAAATGCTTCATTTGGATCTTCAACCCTTATTAAAGTCTTTGTTAAGTTTTGATCGGAAACGAAACTTTTATTTACAATAACAATTGAAGATTTTGATGAATTAATAAATTTATTATACTTAGGGTTGCCTAAAAATGACAATGAGCCTTCTTTTCCGTTTTCAATCTTAGCTAAACTGTCAATTAAAACCTGATCATTCCCCTCAACATTACCACTAACAATTTCAGCTACCTGATATGCTTTTAACTTCATCGTCGCAAAAGTATGAAAAATCAATTAAATTTGGTTTAATATGGTAAAACAATAAATAAGTGTCTTATTTTTGAGTCTTTAAAAATTGAAACTATTTTGGAATTAAATTATGGAATTGAGGAAATAAAAGAAGTGAGTGATTTTATATTGCAAAATACAGATGGAAAAATATTACTTGTTTGTGGAGATGTTGGTTCGGGTAAAACAACATTAATTAAAGAAATTTGCAAACAACTAAAAGTAACTGATAAAGTTAGTAGCCCGACTTACACACTTATAAATGAATACGCATGTAATGACGGATTAGTGATTCATATGGACCTTTATAGAGTTGAAAATAATGAGGATATAAATGATTTAGGTCTTTTTGAATATTTTGATAACAAATTCATCATAATTGAATGGCCAGAACTTATAATGACTGATTTGGACATCAATCACACAATACTAAAAATTGATTTCATAAATACTAATAAGCGTAAAATTAATTTAACAAATATAACTGTATGAGTTTTTTAAAGAGATTATATTTTTTCCTTTTCGGTTTAAGTATTGGAATTATTATTTTAATTTTTATTACCAATAAAAAAGACACTAGATTTAATTACATGCCTAATAAAAGGGTTTTAAACGATATTTATAAAAAGAATTGGATTTTCAATAATGAAGACAATTCTTTTTCAAAAGATATTTTTTTTAAAGAATATGATGTAAATTTTTCAAAAAGTAATACAAAAATTGACACTTGTAAAGTTTATTATATAGAAAGTAAAAAGAAGTCATTTGTTGTTAAAAACTGTGCTAAAAATGCATATTTTTCTGAAAAATAAATTATAATAAAGCTCTTCTTTTTCTTTCCTTTAAAATCAGTTGTAATTCTCTTCCAGTTTGACCTTGTACTGAAGTGTTTTCTTCAGCTCTTCTAATTAAATATGGCATTAAATTTTTTACAGATCCAAAAGGTAATATTTTAAAAGTGTTGTAATTCTTTGAGGCTAAATTGAAAGAAATATTATCACTCATCCCATAAAGCTGACCAAACCATATCTTGTTATCATTACTTTTTAATTTTTTAGACTCCATCATATTCATAACTTTTAAAATTGAATTTTCATTGTGAGAAGCACAGACAAATGAAATTCTGTTCAAATTATTAAAAACAAAATCTAAACCTGAATTAAAATTTTTATCTGTGTCGTCTTTAGAATCACATATTGGAGATTCAACATTCATTGATACAGCTAAATTTCTTTCTTTTTCCATGTAAGCACCCCTAACTAGCTTTAATCCAAATATTACTCCATCGTTCAATTGATTAGAAATCATTTCACCTAAGTAGCTTAACCTGTCTTTTCTGTACATCTGCACAGTATTATAAACAATTGGAGAAGTAAGATTGTACTTACGCATCATTTTAATTGCTAATTCATCAATTGCGTTTTGAACTTCAACTTCTTCAGCATCTATTAAAATTTTTATATTTTGTTTAAAAGCCTTGGAACAAACCTTGTCAAATCTTTGAATAACTCTGTTCCAAGAATCATTTTCTAATTCATTTAACTTTTCGAATTTTGACACTTTTTTAAACAAATCTGTACTTCCTAAACAAGTAGGTTTAAAAACGGCAAATGGGATTTCTTTTCTATTTTTAGCAAATTCAATTATAGATGTTTTTTTTCTCAAACAATCATCAAATTCCTTTTCTGAATTAAAACCTTCAGTGGAAAAATCTAATACAGAATAAACATTTTTTATAAACATTTTATTAATTACTGGAATACAATCTTCTTCACTTACGCCCCCGCAAAAATGATCAAACACAGTTGCTTTAATGATTGGAGTTACAGGAAGGTGAAATTTTAAAGCAAAGTTTGTTAAAGAAGTGCTTAATTTAACAAAAGTGCTGTTACCTATAATTTTAAAAAGAAAAAATGCTCTGTTTAGTTCAAAATTACTTTTCAAAGAAAAAGCTTCTTTAGTATCAGAAAATAGATTATTCAAATCATTAAAATTTTAAACTAATTTACATAGTTTTTTTAAAAAAAAAATATGTTATTTTGTAGAGTATAAATTTATATGAATAAAGAAATTTTATCAGACAGTTACTCTGTTTTTTTTAAGAAAAATGGATTTGATAATTTATCAAATCATTTAAGGAATAAAAATTATTCTAAAATTTTTATTCATGTTGATAATAACACCAAACAATATTGTCTTGATTTATTTCTTAAAAAAATACATATCAGTAATTATGATTTAATTGAGTCGTGTGATGGTGAAGAAAATAAAAATATTGAATCATGCTTAAAACTATGGCAAACAATATCGGATAAAGGAGGAGATAGAAACAGTTTAATTATAAATCTTGGAGGTGGAGTTGTTTCAGATATGGGTGGCTTTATAGCAAGTACTTATAAAAGAGGAATTAATTATATAAATGTTCCTACCACTTTACTGTCTATGGTTGATGCTTCAGTGGGTGGAAAAACTGGAATTGATTTTGGAACTCTTAAAAATCAAATAGGTACTTTTTATGATCCCAAAATGGTTGTGATTGATCCTGAATTTTTAAACACATTAGAAAAAAATGAAATTTCAAGTGGATACGCTGAAATATTTAAACATTCATTAATTTACGATTCTACAGCCTATAATAAGTTAATTAATAATGACAAACCCTTATATAATCTAAAAACAATATACAGTTCTATTTTAACAAAAAATAAAATTGTTTTAATTGACAAAAAGGAACGAAAGGAAAGAAAGTCATTAAACTATGGCCATACTTTGGGTCATGCAATCGAATCTTATTTCTTAAATTCCGATAACAAATTACTTCATGGTGAAGCAGTTTCTATCGGGATAGTTTTAGCAAGTTTTTTATCCAATAAATTATTCAATTTCTCAATTGAACATGTCAATTCAATAAAGAATCACATTAATTATGTTTATAAAAAAATTGAAATAAATGATGATCAGATTAATAGCATAATAGATTTATTAATTCATGATAAAAAAAATAGCCATGGAAAAATAAATTTCATTTTGCTTAAAGATATAGCTAAACCTGTTTATGATGTTCAGGTCAAAACTGAATTCATAAAAGAATCTTTTAAATATTATTTAAGCTGAATTCCTACTAGCATTAATGTTTCCAAATAAAGATCTTGTAACCATTTTTTCAAATAGGGCTAAATCTTTTTTTGGATGATTTCCGTTTTCAATGTCTTTAATTTTTCTTAAAGCGTATTGTTGAATTGTAATTAATGGTAATACTATTTTTTCTCTTGTCTGAATAGAAGCTTTATTTGCTGGTTCATTTTGCATTAAATGATCGAAACCTGAAAGTCTTAAGATTAATTTTTTAGTAAGTTTATACTCATTGTAAATTAACAACCAAAACTCTCCATATTGCGGATCACTTTTCATGTAAGCAGTTAATTTAAAGAAGGATTTTGTCAAACTCATCATACTATTTGAAATTAATGTTCTGAAAAAAGGAGATCTTTTATAAAGATTTTTGACCTTAGAAAATTCTTTTTTATCACTGTAATATTTTAACGCGGTTCCTACTCCATAAAATCCAGGAACATTTTGCTTTAATTGACTCCAGCTCCCAACAAACGGAATTGCTCTTAAAGATGAAAAATCAAATTTTGAATCCACACTACCACGTTTTGAAGGCCTACTTCCGATATTTGTTTTAGCATAATATTTTATAGTACTAACATGTTCTAAATAAGGAACAAACATAGGATGATCTTTGAAGTCTGAATAAGCTTTATAACTAATATTAGCCAGCTTATCTAGAACTAACTTATCTTCTCTACTAGAATTGTTATTAACGTCGCTTAAAACCCTATTCTGAATTCCAGAACTTAATAATTGCTCAAGATTGTATTGGCAGGATTGAATTGTTCCAAAATTTGAACTAATAGTTTGACCTTGAACTGTTAGTTGAATTTCATCAGATTCAACAAATTCACCCATCGAAGAATAGAATTGATGTGTATTACCTCCTCCTCTAGCCGGTGGACCTCCTCTTCCATCAAAGAATATTACTTTTATACCATATTTTCTAGAAATTGAAGTAAGAGCTTCCTTGGCTTTTAAAATGCTCCAATTTGCCATTAAATAACCACCGTCTTTAGTTCCGTCTGAAAAACCTAGCATTATTGTTTGCTGATTATTTCTCTGCAACAGGTGTTTTTTATAAACAGGATTACTGTAAACTGATTCCATTACTTTTGAAGCTACTTTTAAATCAGAAACAGTTTCAAATAAAGGAACAATATCAACAGTCGGATTGTCCCAGTCACTTAATCTAAACATTGTAAAAACTTCGAGAATGTTAAGAGCAGATTGATTATTACTAATTATATATCTATTACATGCTTTTTCCCCATTATTTAATTGGATTTCTTTCATAGCTCTTATTGAACTAAGTGTTGAAATTGACAATTCGTCATCAAAAAGATCAGGTGATATATCACCCTTGATTTTAGATAAAATCTTAATCTTTTTTTCTTCGCTTAATTTTAAATAGTTTTCTGGAAATAATTTATTTAAGTTTTTTTGAGCAATTCTAAATACTGAATTAAAGACAGTACTATGGATCCTAGAGTCTTGTCTAATATCCAGACTAGCAAAGTGATACCCAAATATCTTAACCTTGTCTATAATATCATCTAAGTCTTCAAGAAATAAAGAATTATGTTGAGTTGTAAGAATACTTTTAATATCGCTTAATTCAGTTTTAAGTTCAGCTAAACTAATTTTTGGAGTTTTACTTTCATTGAAAATACTTTTATATAATCTATTTTCTATATCAACTACTTTAGATTCAACATTTTTAAAAGTCAATCTTCTTCTTAAATTCCTTATGTCTCTGTAATAATTTTTAATAACATCACTTCTTAACTTATTTGCAGTTTTTAAAGTAATCTTAGTAGTTACAAATGGGTTTCCATCTCTATCGCCACCTGGCCAAAAACCTAAATTAATTATGTCGTTGTTAAAATCCTTGCCATCAAAAATATTTGTTTTAATGTATTTGTAAATGTTACTGATAGAATTATAAAAAACATTCTCTAAATACCACGTTAAACTTACAGCTTCATCATAAGGTGTTGGTTTTTTATTTTTGAAAAAAGGAGTCTTTCCTAATTGCGATAGTAAAACTTTAATTTCAGCTAAATTATTTTTTTTAACAGCACTAGTTAAATCAGTAATGATTCCTAAAACCGAACCAGGATAAAACTGAGTTGGGTGAGCAGTTAAGACTGGCCTTATTTTAAATTTAGATAGATACTTTTTAAGATCAGATTTTTTATTTTTAGATTCAACTTCTTCTTTTAAACTACGCAAAGTTCCCCTACCATCTAAATTATTAATTTGAGAAAAAGAAGCGTCTTCAACTGCATCAAAAAGAACTACCTGTCTTTCGATATATTGTATGAAACGAAATAACAGGGAAACCTTCTCCGAATCATCAGATCCAGTCATATAAGTATCAAAAAAATCATTAACAATTTGTGTTGGATTATTACTTTTTTTGTAACCATCAATACATATTCTTTCAAACAAAGGAAGCATTACACCAGTTTTGGATATGCTCTCATAAGGAAGAGTTGAAAAAATACTATTGTAAAGGTTAAATCTAGAAAGAACTTTATCGTTGAATCTTTCTTTTTTTGTTAATTCTCTCACTAATATTATTGTAATTCATTAAAAATTCTGTGCATAAGTCTTTTCTTGTCATTTATACTTTCTTCTAATGATATCATGGTTTCTGTTCTAGAAACCCCTTCTACATCATCAATCAAAAATATAATCTCTTTGGCATGATCAGTACTTTTAGCACGAACTTTACAAAAAATATTAAATTTTCCAGTGGTTATATGAGCTACAGTAACAAAAGGAATCGCTTCAAGTCTTTGAAGAACAAACTTAGTTTGATGAGTTTTTTCAAGAAAAATACCAATATATGCTATAAAGGTATATCCTAATTTTTTATAATCAAGAGTAAGTGAAGATCCTTTAATAATACCGGCATCTTCCATTTTTTTAACTCTAACGTGTACGGTACCAGCTGAAATTAATAATTTTTTAGCAATATCAGTAAAAGCTGTTCTTGTATTATCAATTAGAAGATCTAATATTTGATGATCTATTTCATCAAGTTTAATTTTAGCCATATTATTGAATTTTAATTTAAAGAATTGCGAATATATTGAATTATTTTTATATAAATCAAATATTTACTGAATATTTCGTAATTTTTTAGCGATTGTTATAATTTCATTTAAATCATTTTTATCAGAGATATCAAATACCTTTTTGATTGAAATAAAATCCGATAACAGATGGCCTGATAACTTTTCTAATTTTCCGAATTCGCTAATTTCTGGAATAAATTCAATTTCTTTAGAAACTAAATTTAATTTTTCTTTATATAATATTGATAAATTAACGACCTGGTTAGACAAAGATTGATTTATTTTAATGTTTTTAATAAAAACGTCACACAAACCAGTTGAGTTTTCAGGTATTTTATAGTAATCTTTATGATTTTTTAAATTAAAACCATTAGAATATATTGATCTAATAGCATAAGTTATAGCCAGAGATGTGTAATATCTAGATATTTCTCTAGTGTAATCTTGAGAAAAATGACCCGACTCAAATAAAATTGTAGGTGTGTTCAGGGATTGAAACGTGTCCCCTACGCAATTTATATTGAATTCGTCATTATATCTCCCAATGTTTTCTGGAATTAATATTTTAAGATTTTCAACTATTTCTAAAATAATTTTCATTGATTTTACTCTGGAATCAGTTTCATTTCTATCATAATCAGAGGATGGAGATAAAAAAGACATTATGGATGAATTAAAATTTAGGGTAGAATATATTGATCTTTGACCATGAAGATTGAAACAAAAATCTGGCTTAAAATCATCGTATATCTTTTTTAGGACAAGGCTTTCAGGTTGTGATAAATCAACTGCATCTCTGTTGAGATCTATATTATTATAATTTTCTCTAGTATATTTAAAAGCACCATCCGGATTTAATATTGGTATAACCAATAAGGTTAATTTATTAAACATCTTCTGTTCATGGTTACTATAAAATGAGATTGAATCAAAAAGTGCTTTAGTTGAGGTAGATTCATTACCATGCATCTGTGACCATATCAGTAATTTAATTTTTCCAGAACCTATTTTAAAAAAATGAATCGGCAAATTATTAACACTATAGCCACAAATTTCTGAAGAATATTTATAATTTAAGTCTGCAATTGATTCGTTTGTAATATATCTTCCAGAAATTTCTTTTTCCTTATAATTAGTATAATTATCTACTTCAATATTCATTATTTTTTTTTCCAAAGTTAACAATACAAACGATTACAATTGTAAACCTTTTTTGATAAAAAAAATTAATTAATTAACTCTAATTATAACAATTGTAAACAAAAAACTTAAAAAACTTATTAAAATCCTTATTTTAAGTATTTTACAAATTCTATTTAAAGTATAACTTTAATTAAAATATTGTTTTAAAGTAAATATTTTTAAATAATAATGTTATTTATTTTTTATAAATTTACAATTGTATACATGAATGATTTTACAGAAAAATTAAAAAAAATAATACAAACAGAAGGTTTAACTGCATCAAAATTTGCTGAAAAAATTGGTGTTCAAAGATCTAGCGTTTCCCATGTATTAAGCGGAAGAAATAAACCAAGTCTTGATTTTATTTTAAAAATCAATAAATCTATTGACAATATTAGTTTGGATTGGTTGTTAGATAATGAAAATGATGTAAATGAAACCTCTCCTACTCCAACAAAAAACATAAAAGCTGTTAAAAATCATAAAAATGAATCCATGATAGAAAAAATCATAATATTTTTTAACGATGGAACTTTTAAAATCTATAAAAATTAATAAATTTACGATTGATGTACATTAGGTTTGTTTTATTCTTGTTTTTTATTTTTTCATGTGATTTTCCAGAGAGAAATTGTTTAAAATTTCAAACTGGAACATTTGAATTTAAATCAATTTCAGAAAAAGGTGACACATTGATTACCAAATTTACACGAACAAAAGATTTAGAAATTGGTTTTTTCAACGAAAAGATTGATTCTAATACAGTTAAATGGGTTTCTGATTGTGAATGTATCTACAAAAAAGTAAACCCTAAATCTTTAAGTGAAAAAAAAGCTGTACAGATGAAAATTCTAAGTACTAATGCAAATTCATACACTTTTGAATATTCTTTTGTTGGTGACATAAAAAATAAACAAAGAGGTTTTGTTAAGAAAATTAGTGATTAAAACTCTAATTCAGTTTGCCCTTTATCATCTATCATATCTTTACCATTAGTCTTAATCTCCTCTGAATCAACAACTAGTTCATTTATTTCTTTTTTTTCTGGGGGTGCATACTCAAGAGGATCTAATTGATTTATATTTTTAATCTTGAATGAGCTTAATTTATTTCCAATAGCTTTAATTCCTTTTATTGAAATTAACTGATCCACAACTTTAGTTTCACTATCTCTAACACCTTTTGATGTTTTAGAAAAAATAAGCTCAACTACTGGCCTCCAATCGGTTGAAACTAATTCTAGTTGAATTTTTGAACCTTCTGGAATAAACTTTTGATCATTATTTTGATTTCCTGCTATAAATCTTTTAACAAAATAGCAATCTTTATGTCCGTTAAAATATAAAACAGAAATTGGCTTTTTAGGAATCCACTTCTCTAGAGTAATCATATCTTCAGGGAAATGCATATTCACATCAGGTTTAACAGTTTTAAGAGATCCCTTTTGCTGGATGATTATTAAATTATCGTCACTTTTAAACTCGCCTAGTAATTCACCTCTTCCATCAACGTTTAACCTTTGAATAGTTTCATCAAACCAAATTTTTCTTGGTTTTAAAGTAGATAAACCCTTTTCTTTAAACTCAATTTTATTTATTGTGTATTTAGATACAATATTACCCTTAGATGATCTTCCCTTTATATCCAAATCTGCAAAATCTAACTCCCATTTTAATTTTTTTATGGAACCTGTTTGCCTTAAGATGACATTTACTATTTCAGCTTCTCCGTTTGGATTTGCAGAAAAATACAACATCTTAGAATCTTTATTTCCATTAGTTAAATCATACACTTTATCTCTTGTAACCCCAGTAACACTAAACCTTTTGATATATGATGTGCCCTTTTTTCCATCTCTGTATATCATATTATAAACTGTTCTTTTATCCTTCTTTTTAAAAACAGCTACATGTTTAATGTTTTTAGAAATAAATTTTTTAGATTCTACTTTTGTAACCATCATTTTACCGTCTTCTGTAAATGTTATGATATCATCAATATCAGAACATTCTTCGACAAACTCGTCTCTTTTAATAGAAGTACCTATAAAACCTTCTTCTCTGTTAACATACAGCTTACAGTTTTTAACAACTACTTTTTTAGCATCTACATCTGCAAAAATTCTAATTTCAGTTTTTCTCTTCTTCTCTTTACCATAGATAGTTTTGAGATTTTTAAAATAAGAAATAGCAAAATCAGTCAGATTACTTAAATTAAAAGCAATTTTATCTAATTCATCCTCAATAGCTTCAATTTTAATTTGCGCTTTATCAATATCAAATTTTGATATTCTTTTAATTTTAATATCTGTTAATCTGACAATATCATCTTCAACAACTTCTCTTTTTAAATGTGAAGTAAAAGGTTTTAATCCATTTGAAATAGCAGAAATTACCCCCTTCCAAGTTTCGACATTTTCAATGTCTCTATATATTCTGTTTTCAATAAAAATTCTTTCAAGCGAAGCATAATGCCATTGATTTTCATAATCACTTTTTTTGTATTCCAACTCCAATCTTAAAAGTTCTTTAGTGTTTTCAGTAGATCTTTTCAAAATTTCTGAAACACCAATAAATAGCGGTTTATTGTCTTCAATAACACACCCTAATGGTGAAATTGATGTTTCACATGAAGTAAAAGCAAACAAACCATCAATAGTTTTGTCTGGTGAAACATTTGAAGGCAAATGAACTAAAACCTCAACGTTATTGGCTGTATTATCTTCTATTTTTTTAATTTTAATCTTTCCATTGTCATTAGCTTTTAATATAGAATCAATTAAAGACGAAGTTGTTGTTGAAAATGGTATTTCACTAATAACTAACGTGTTTTTATTCAATTGATTAATTTTGGCTCTTACTTTTATTCTTCCTCCTCTTAAGCCGTCATTATAATTACTTACATCCATAATACCAGATGTTGGAAAATCAGGAAATATTGAGAATTTTTGACCTTTCAAACATTTAACAGATGAATCTATTAATTCTATAAAATTATGTGGTAGAATTTTAGTCGATAAACCAACCGCGATACCTTCTCCACCCTGTGCTAAAAGTAATGGGAACTTTACCGGTAAGTTTATTGGTTCTTTTCTTCTTCCATCGTAAGAAGATTGCCAATTAGTTATTTTTGGACTAAAAACTACCTCAAGGGCAAACTTTGATAATCTTGCTTCAATATATCTTGAAGCTGCAGATCTATCTCCAGTTAAAATATTTCCCCAATTACCTTGAGTTTCAATTAAAAGATCTTTTTGCCCTATCTGAACCATTGCATCAGCAATACTTGCATCTCCATGAGGATGGTATTGCATTGTATGACCAACTATGTTGGCAACTTTATTAAACCTTCCATCATCTAGATCTTTCATTGAATGAAGAATCCTTCTTTGGACAGGTTTAAAACCATCTTCAATAGAGGGAACAGCTCTTTCTAATATCACATATGAAGCATAATCAAGAAACCAGTCTTTGTACATTCCTGATACCCTAATTAACGAATCTTCTAATTCATTATCTGAATTTGGTTGATTTGGTTCAATGTAATCTTCTTCCATATTAAGAATCTATTCTATCCAGTTCAACTTTTAAATTATCTATTATAAATTTCTGTCTATCAGGTGTGTTTTTTCCCATATAAAACGAAAGAAGATCGTCAATACTAAAGTTTTCATCTAACATAACTGGATCTAGCTTTATACTTTCTCCAATAAAATATTTAAATTCATTTGGAGATATTTCACCTAAGCCTTTGAACCTAGTGATTTCGGGTTTTGCACCCAATTTATTAACAGCTTCAATTCTTTCATTTTCAGAATAACAATAAATTGTTTCTTTTTTATTTCGAACTCTAAAAAGAGGAGTTTGTAGAATATACAAATGACCTTCTTTAATTAGTTCAGGAAAGAATTGCAAAAAGAATGTAATTAAAAGTAATCTAATATGCATTCCGTCAACATCAGCATCTGTAGCAATTACTATATTATTATACCTTAAATACTCAATACTTTCTTCAATATTTAAAGCAGCTTGAAGTAAATTAAATTCTTCATTTTCATAAACAATTTTCTTAGTCATTGAATAACAGTTAAGAGGCTTTCCTCTTAAACTAAACACCGCTTGTGTATTTACATTTCTAGATTTAGTAATCGATCCACTTGCCGAATCTCCCTCTGTAATAAACAAAGTTGAATCCAGTCTGTTTTCTTTGTTCATATCGCCAAGATGCACACGACAATCTCTTAATTTTTTATTGTGTAAGCTTGATTTTTTAGCTCTCTCTCTAGCTAACTTTCTAATACCTGACAATTCTTTTCTTTCCTTTTCTGCTCGAATAATTTTTTTTTGAATCTCCTCAGCAGTTTTAGGATTTTTATGAAGATAATTATCTAAATATTTACCTATAAAATCGTTAATATATGATCTAACGGTGGGAAGACCACCTCCCATTTCGGTAGAACCTAATTTAGTTTTAGTCTGAGACTCAAAAACAGGTTCCATCACCTTAATACTTACAGCAGAAATAATAGATTTTCTTATGTCACTAGCATCATATGGTTTTCCATAAAAATCTCTAACAACCTTAACTAAAGCTTCTCTAAAAGCTGATTGATGAGTCCCTCCTTGTGTTGTATGTTGACCGTTTACAAATGAATAATATTCTTCACTGTATTGAATTTTACTATGAGTTAAGGCAATTTCTATATCATCACCCTTTAAATGTATTATTGGATATAATAATTTCTCTACATCATTATTATCTTCTAAAAGATCTTTTAGACCGTTTTTTGAAGTGTATTTTTCTCCGTTAAAAACTATGGTTAACCCTGGATTTAAATAAACATAATACTTGAGCATCTTAGAAACATACTCTGCTCTATATTTATATTTCTTAAAGATTAAATCGTCTGGAATAAAAGTTACTTTAGTCCCTTTCCTTTTAGAGGATTCTTCAATATCATTATCTAGTGTTAAATTTCCTTTTTCAAAAAATACAGATTTAATTTTTCCATCTCTACAGGACTCAACCTTAAAACTTGAAGATAAAGCGTTTACAGCCTTAGTACCTACTCCATTTAAACCGACTGATTTCTTAAATGCTCTTGAGTCGTATTTACCACCTGTGTTCATCTTAGAAACCACATCAACAACTTTTCCAAGTGGAATTCCTCTTCCATAATCTCTGACAGAAACACCAGATTCAGAAATCGAAATCTCAATTGTTTTACCAGCACCCATGACAAATTCATCAATCGAGTTATCTAAAACTTCTTTTAATAAAATATAAATACCGTCATCAGGAGAAGATCCATCTCCTAATTTACCTATATACATTCCTGGACGCATTCTAATGTGCTCTTTCCAGTCTAATGAGCGAATATTATCTTCAGTGTAATTGGTTGTAACTGACATTGCTACGAAAATAGCTAATATAGATGTGTATTAAAAAAAAATAAATTGGTGTTTTAATAAATTAATTAACAATAGAATTACTCAGTTGTTGAAATCTTTTTTAAACGTTAAATCTAAAATGCATAACATCACCATCATTAACCACATATTCTTTGCCTTCGATATTTAATTTACCAGCTTCTTTAACTTTAATCTCACTTTTATATTCTGAGTAATCTTTAAAAGAAATCACTTCTGCTCTAATAAATCCTTTTTCAAAATCTGTATGAATAACTCCAGCAGCTTGAGGAGCTGTCATACCTTTATTAATTGTCCATGCTCTAACTTCCTTTACACCAGCTGTAAAATAAGTCTGAAGATTAAGTAAATCGTATGATTTTTTAATAAGTTTTGAGGAACCTGCTTCACTTAAACCTATATCATTTAAAAAAGCTTTTCTGTCTTCAAAATTATCTAATTCATTTATATCTGCTTCAGTTGCAACCGCTAAAATCAGTATGTCAGAATTTTCATTTTTAATAGCCTCTTTAACTTTACTAACATAATCGTTACCGTTAATAGCCGAGGATTCATCGACATTACATACGTATAAAACCGGTTTATTAGTAATAAGATCTAAAGTATTAGAAAACTCCTTTTCCTTTTTAGAAAATTCGATACTTCTTACAGGTTTAAATAATTGTAAATGATCGATTATTTTAGCTAATACATCATTTTGAAATGCAGCTTCTTTATTTCCCGTTTTAATTAAACGTGAAATTTTTTCTTTTCTTTTTTCTAAAGTTTCTAAATCTTTAAGTTGCAACTCTAAATCGATTATTTCTTTATCTCTTACTGGATCAATTGTGTTTTCAACATGAACAATATTATTATCATCAAAACATCTTAAAACGTGAATAATGGCATCAGTTTCTCTAATATTTGCTAAAAACTGATTACCCAAACCCTCTCCTTTGCTTGCTCCTTTAACAAGTCCCGCTATATCTACAATTTCAACATTAGCAGGTATAACTTTTTCTGGGTTAACATAAGATTCGAGTTCTGTTAATCTTTTATCAGGAACATTAATAATCCCTATGTTTGGCTCAATTGTACAAAACGGAAAATTTGCGCTTTGAGCTTTGGTATTAGATAAACAGTTAAATAAAGTTGATTTTCCGACATTGGGCAGTCCTACAATTCCAGCTTTCATAAATTAATTATCAGGATGCATAAATCTTTGTTTTGATAACAACTGTTCTTCAGTTTCCACATTTTGTTCGTCAGGAACGCAACAATCAACTGGACAAACAGCAGCACACTGCGGTTCTTCATGAAATCCTTTACATTCTGTACATTTATCTGGAACGATATAATAAATTTCGTCACTAATTGGTTCTTGAGCATTATCGGCATTAACAGCTTTGCCATTTGGAAGAATTAAATCTCCATTAAGGCTTGTACCA
>PADT01000009.1 GCA_002700465.1 Flavobacteriaceae bacterium
AGTTATTACTATCACTATTTAATCATTTAAAATTTACTTAATTTAGTAATTTTCCTAAGTGTTAAGATTAAAAAGAAATGGATAATAATGATGTTATATTTCTTTGTGGAGATTATCCGGAAGGTCATATTACTCCAGATATAAATAGTAACCCAAATTACATATTTCAAAATGATCCTAACTATGAACAAGTAAGATTATTCGATAATGATCAGAATACAGTTCTTGTAAACTCTTTCATAGAGTGTGAACATTATGTAAATGGGACGTGGAATTATTATCAAGGAAAAGATGAAATTGTATTTCTAACAAATATTAATATTGTCCTTTTTACATTTGTATTTACGTTCTTAGTAATCAATTTCTTTAAAAAGAAAAATACTTTAAGTTGAGTAAAATTTTAAATCAAAAAATACTGTTAAAACTATCTATTTTTTTATTTATACTTATTCTTCCCTGGTTTTTGTTTGGAATAGATTCAGACGTTGAAGCTGTAAAAATAACTTCAGATCTTAGTTTTTATGAAATAAATACCTGCAGCATCTCCCTTGTTGATTTTCTTAAGGAAAATCCTAACGTCATGTACCAGGATCATTACAAGTTGAGAGTAAATAATTACTCCTCTATGAGATGTTTTGGTACATTAACTGGCGTAGATCAAATAAATCATGTATTTTATATTTCAGTAGGTACTAATTCTTTTTTGAATATTCTTTTACAAACCTTCTTCTGGTGTTTTTTAATATCATTAATTAGAAAAACGAATAATTTTGAGATATCACTGAGCTATTTATCTTCGATAATTTTTTCTTCCTTAATTTTTGTATTTATGTTTTACGCCGAAGAAAGATTCTATGTTAAAAATCTATACTTTTTTGATTTCAATAGTTTTAGATATTTTTTACAATTGTGGTTATTGATTCTCTTAATATGTGGAATTAGCTTTTATTTTCTAAACACAAGAATCAAGTCTCTAAATAATTATTTACCTTTCTTATATTTAGTTATTGGAGTATTTAGTGGTAATAATTTGAATTTTTTTGTTATGGGTATCACTGTATTTGGATTTACGAGACTTTTTGAGCAAAAAAAATTATGGATAAATAAATATTTGTTATTTGCCTTAATTTTCTTGTGGACTAATAATGCTTATAACAAGGAATACTTTGTTGATCCAGATAAAATAAGAGGTTTTACAAGTACAATTTTTACAAGCTCATCAATACTCTTGTACTCTATTATGTTTGTTTTTCTTATAAATGGATTGATATATATTGTTAATCATGATGGTAATTTCAAAATTTGGATCTACCTCACCAATTTTCTATATTCGGCTGTGGCTATCGTTGGGTTGGGTTATATCAGCTCATCAAACCCTCTTATTAATTTTATAAATTTCTATTATCTAGGAGGAAACAAAGTTGGTATTGAAAGGTCAAATGTTTTTGAGCTAAATGAGTGGGGTGAAAGATTATCCTGGAGAGGCCAATATGCAAGTGCAGAAACAATTGGAGAATTTTTTGCAATAGGAATATTAATATATTTGTACATGGCTATGAGTAGAGAAATTAGAGTTGAAAAATTTCAAATTTTTCTTCTTTCTTTCTCTATTTTGGGGTTATTCCTATCAAACAACAGAGCTGCTTTACTTTCAATTTTTATTTGCATTGTAATTTTTTTAATAAAGAAAAATAAACACAATAAATTTATTAAATTCATAGGCCCTGTGTCTTTATTCTCTTTATTTTTAATACTTATTGGGTCAAGCAACTTAATGTTTACTTATGATTTTTTAAAGGAAAGCTTAACAAGTGATGCAATATTTTACTCTTTAGAAAACAACTATTCTTCCTCTTTAAATTACATCCTATCACTTGAAAATAAATCACTTGTCGCAAAAAGTATTTCACTCATAAGTGTATTTGCTTTTTTTGTAAACAGATCTGAACTATGGGGAATTTTTATAGCTAGATATAATCCAGAAATTCAAGAATTTCTCTTTGGCACAGGTTTTTTTAATTTCGGACAACTTTATGGTGATATAAGCATAAACCCTACATATAGTTTTTTGCTACCTCACTCAAGTGTGCTTACTTTAATTCTCTTTCTAGGTCTTGTTAATGTTATAGCGATAATAATACTCTTGCTTAAGAATATTATTTCTGGGAGAGTAAAATTTGATAATGTTTTTTCTTACTTGTCAATCTTTGTTGTGCTAAATTTGTTAAAGAGTGACTCCCTTCTGTACTTTTCTGCATTTGCAAACTACCTCTTCATTTTTTTAAATACAAATAAATTTAAGAAAGGTTCTACTTCGCTTGATAGGAAAGTAAAATAATAAGATAATATGAGAATTCTAGTATTTGGTAGTAATGGCTTAGTTGGAAACTCTTTACGGAGAGTATTTACTGCAAAATATTCTGATACTTTTTTTTCTACAAGAAATGATACTAATTTATTCAATTTTGCAGAAACATCTAAATTAATATCTGACTACAAGCCAGATATTGTTATTAACGCAGCAGCAAGAGTTGGGGGCATCCATGCCAACAATACGGAAAGAACTGATTTTCTTATAGAAAATACAAAAATAAACCTAAATATTTTAGAATCTTGTATCCCACATAAAAATATAAAAATTATAAATTTAGGTAGTAGTTGCATATACCCTCTCAATGCTCCAAATCCAATTTCCGAAAAAAGTGTAATGACTGGGCCTCTTGAGCCTACAAATTCCCCATATGCTATGGCTAAATTAACTGCTCTTGAACTTGGGAACTCCTTAAGAATCGAACATGGACATGATGTAATAAACCTTATGCCAACAAATTTATACGGTCCAAATGATAATTTTTCCCCTGAATCTAGCCATGTAATCCCTGGACTAATAAGAAGAATGTTCGAATCTAAAAATAATAAAGATCCTCAGTTTTCAATTTGGGGATCAGGTACTCCTCTGAGAGAATTTTTATATGTGGATGATTTAGCAAATGCAATTGAATTCATAATTCTCAATAATGTGAACGATCCTCTAATAAATATTGGAAGTGGTGAAGAAATTAGTATATTAGATTTGGCGGAAATGATTAAAAAAGTTATAGGTTTTCAAGGTGATTTAATCTTTGACTCAACAAAACCTGATGGAAATCCAAGAAAACTTTTAGATTCAAGTTTAATTAAAAGTTACGGTTGGGTACCTAAAACCAACTTAGATACTGGGTTGAAATTTTCTTATGAATGGTTTTCAAAAAACCAGAGCTAATGTTACGAATGATCCCATGTTGGCTTAATCAACTTATTATCGATTAAAACTTTTTCTTTTTCTGCCAGTTTTAAGTCGCTATCAACCATCATTTTTACAAGTTCTTCAAAAGAAGTTTTTGCTTGCCATCCAAGCTCCTTATTTGCTTTTGCTGGATCTCCAAGAAGGTGGTGTACTTCATTTGGCCTTTCATATTTTGAATCTGTTTGTATATAATCTTCCCAATTAAGACCAACAACATTGAATGCCTCCATTGCAAAATCTTTTACAGTATAAGCTTTACCAGTTGCAACAACCCAGTCATCTGGGGTATCGTGTTGCAGCATCATCCACATAGCCTCTACGTAATCTCCTGCAAACCCCCAATCCCTAACAGCATTCATGTTTCCTAAAGTAAGTTTTTTTTGAATGTCATGATAGATTCTTCCAACAGCTCTTGATATTTTTCGTGTTACAAATGTTTCACCTCTAAGTGGTGACTCATGATTAAAAAGAATCCCATTAACACAAAAGATGTCGTAGGACTCCCTATAAACTTTAGTCATATTATGGGCAAATAGTTTTCCTACTGCATACGGGCTTTTTGGGATAAAAAGAGAATTTTCATTTAAAGAATTTTCTCCAACTCCTCCAAACATTTCAGATGAAGAAGCCTGGTAATATTTTGTATTAGCATCCAAATTCTTAATGGCATCTAGAAGTGTAACTGAACCAGAGGTACTTGTTGAAGTTGAAAAATGTGGGTTTTTAAATGACACAGCTACGTGTGATTGTGCTGCAAGATTATATACCTCATCAGGAACTATTTTTTGGATTAATGAATTGATAGATGAAGAGTCTAATAAGTCAGAGTAATAAAGTTTAAATTTTCCAGATGACTTGTGTTCTGATATAAGAGAATCTATTCTTTGTGTATTGAAACTTGACGATCTTCTAATAGTTCCATGTACTTCATAGCCTTTATCTAGCAAAAGCTTGCTGAGGTAATACCCATCTTGGCCAGTTACTCCTGTAATAAACGCTTTTTTCATTAATGATGATTCTATACTTATTTAAGCTATTGTCGCCTTTTTTTTGAAATAAATATTTCCCAGAAAATAGTAAAAAATTAATGGAAAATGTGCATTTTCCATAGAACTATCAAAGAAAGCAATAAATAATATTGGAAGAAGATAAAATATTACATTATTGTTTAATGCGTTGATTCTATAAACCCGTATTATCTTGTAAAAGAAGTAAAGTATCAAAAATAGGTGTACTAATCCTCCTCTGCTCAAAACATGAATAAAAAAGTTATGAACATTTTCATTTGAACCATCTAACCCAGCTCTATTATTGCCGTAACCAGTATTGTCATAAGTAAAAACATAAAGTGTATCTTTATATCCAGAACCTTGTATCAGTATATTTTCATTTCTCATGAAATCTATTTGATCTTGCCACATAGATAAGCGCCAATTAAGATTTCCATCTCCAGAATATAGTCTATTATTTTCAAAATAAAGTATTGGATAGTCATCCTGATAATGCTGCAATCTGTACTCTCCCAGTGAAAGATATGAACTTGCTATAACTTCTGGAGATATTTCCTCGGGAAAATCTTTAGTCTGAGAAACAATAGTTGAATAGGTTGCTATCGATATAAAAACTAGAACTAAAGGTAAATTATGTAGTCTTAATAATTTATTTGATTTATTAAATTTAAATAGCTCATAGAAAACAAATATAAGAAGGCCTAAAAATGCACCTCGACTTTTATAAAGTGTTAGAGGTAAAAATAGTGCACAATTAAGTAGGAATAGATATAAGGAAAATCTTTTATATTTATCAAAATTAATTATCAGCGTATTTATCAATATAAAAAAAATACCTATATCAGACCCTTTGTGTGGTTCGTATTTGTCAGAATATCTAAGAAATATTTCTATAATTGAGTCAGGAAATTCATAAATAGCAACATAAAATATTAGTAAAAATGCTATTTCAAGGATAAATAATTGTTTTAAATCTAAATTAATTTTTTTCATATTTAATCCAAAATAAAACATACCGATAGACCATATATATGTACTTGTTTTAAATGTGTAGGGTGAAAAAAAACTAGTTTCGGATAAATAAACAAAATATACAAAAGTTATCGCAATAATAATCCCGACATTTCTAAAGTTGTAATTAGTTTTTTTAATACTTAGAGTTTTTGAGTCAGGTATTAAGAAATATAGAAAAAGTAAAAAACTTATAGCTATAAAAATTTCTCCTATTCTTATACTCCTGATATAAATTCCAACAAAAGATCTCGAAAAGAGCAAAGTCATGAAAAAATATATCATGAAAACATAATTTAGATATTTTAAAATACTTTTTTCAATTATGGTTCTTAATTTAATCATGGCTTAATAATTTTATATTTGGAATTTAATTTTTCATTTATATCCAAAGCCATAATGAGAGCCCATGTGCAAAGAAGTGTTCCGTGAATATCAGGTACTTTCTTACCTGAAGTTATAGGAAGTCCATAATAAGTATCTTGAGATTTGTTTTGAAAGTATGAGAATCCATAGCTTTCAAAATCATATAGTTTAACTATTTCTGTTATTGAATCATTAATTGTTAAAATGACTTTTTCTTTTTTATAATCTGTTTGTTTACCACATCGGTAAAGCACATAGATATAATCAACAATGTCACATCCTTCAGTTACAGGTTTATTTGTTAAGCAAAAATCAATTAATTTTTCTGGATAGTTTATGGGGGAATCAACCCAATCTAACCCTGATAAAATTTTCATAGCCCCGTTAATGATTTCTCTTGGGTGGGTAGGTTTTTCTACAAAATAAGAGCCTGTATCTTTATCAACTATAGAATCTATAAAATCTAATAATACTTCATTCATGTTATTTGAATTAATACTTGAGTAAACGCATAATGACGACCATTGAGCTCCTGAAGTCCAAGGCTTTGACCAATCTAAAGAATACAAATACTTATTAACTAATTCAGGAGTGTCGTACTGTGGTATGAACTCTTTATCACTTGTATATCCCACTTGAGCTAATGTTGCAATTGCCTGCTTTGTTTCTGCGTTTATTGCTTTTGAAAACCTAACATTATTTGTATCAAAGTTGAATTTATTTAGATTGTTAAGTAATTTTCGGATAGCATCTTTTACTGAATCTTCTATGCTCTGATGCGAGTAAAAGTTAAACACTTGTTCATCAATATATGAGTTATTAGGAAGTCCTTTTCTATTGGCTTGGAAGCTATTTATGTACTTACACCAATCATCTTTATGCCTTTTATCAAGTCGATCCCATTCTCCCAACATATAATAAAGTTTTAAACCGTACGTACTAAAGCCTAAACTGAGATTATGTCCTCTACCAATAACTCCATCTAATGCGGGTTTGAAAGAAAAATTGTCCCTATTTTTAAGTTTCTCAACAAACCCAAAAATATTATTTAAAGCATTTTCTGCAAAATCTATATTTTCCATCTCTTATACTTTCTATAATATGATCCTAAAGTGTGTTGCATGTTCGTAAATATATTTGTTTTAATTTTGTTTGAGGCTTTATTTCTAACAATCAAAAACTTTCCCTTAGGGCCAATTTTGAACTCTATTTTATTCTGATTTTTTTCATTAATGAGCTTTTCAAATAAATGAAAAAAATCATCACACATCTTGTCCGCGCTAAACGGATATGTAGACATTCTTTTTAAAAATAGATCGTAATCTTTTATTATTGTTCTTAGCTTATCTTCAAAATCTGTAACAAAACTTATTCCAAAATTATCACAGTATTCAGGTATTCCACCACTTTCCGTATATAGAATAGGCAGACCGCACTGTGCTGCTTCAATGTGATGATTTCCTGAAGGTTCATTTATTGAAGCTGTAACGTAGAGATGGTGTTTTTTTAATTCATTTGCTAAATTTAGACCTGCTAGGGGTTGTACCGTATTGGTATTGTTCAGTTTATAATCGTCATTTAGGTTACCTATATAAGTAAATTCTATTTTATCTTTCCATTCTTCTGAAGAAACCATTTGATCAATAATTTGATATATATCAAAACCTTTATTTTTATGTGAACTCCAATGGTGAGTAACTATTTTAATTTTTTCTAAGCCGTCCCATTTGGAATGGTTTTTATTATTGAATATTTGTTTATTTGCTCCGGCCAATATAACAGATGTCTTTTTTTCTTCCATGCCTATGTCCACATAAATATTTTTTAACCAAGTACTAACAAATACAACGTGATCTGCTACAGAACTTGCATTTAAATAAAAACTATTAATATTGTCTGTATTCTTCCTCTCATCACATTCATTTATTCTCTGCACAACAGCAACGTTTGGATTTATAAATTTTTTATATTTTTCAATTTCCTTATGGTTAAAAGTCGAGGAAGACTCGCTTCTACTTCTTGGGTCGGTTAGTAAAATTAAATCTAATTCTGGATCTGTTAAGTCATAACTTACTTTATGACCTTTTTCAGTTAAATAGTTTGAAAGATTGATAGCGAATAGATTTCCTCCTCCCCATGGCCCTTGAACAATTTTGGAACCAATACTAATTTTCATAAAAATCTCTCATCATATTTCTAAATAATTCCATACCGTTTAATAATTTATATTTTTGTACTTCGTTATAAGCATACATTATATCTGTAGATGCCTTTTCAAAATTATCTACACTATAAATTGATCGTTGACTTAGTATTTCAGAAGCAACACCTACATCAGTAGACAATATTGGTGTTTTAGTTATTGCGGACTCAAGTATTGCCTGTGGGCCACCTTCTATTCTGGAAGAGACAATATACAAATCCAACAAATTATAAAGCAAATTTAGTTTTTCTTGATCAACCATCTCATAGTATTTGTAGGGAATGTTGTTTTTTTCAAATAAGTTGATTAGATACCCTCTTCTTTTTCCAGATAAAATAATTTTTAATTTATCATTTTCTTCATACATTTTTGAAACAATATTAAAAAATATATCGGGACCTTTTACTAGCTTTGGAGATAGTAGATCACTTCCTTCAGTATCTCTTTGAAAACTTCCAACTAAATAATCATCTTGTTGAAATCCAAACTCTTGTCGAATCTTCTTTTTGTTATGAACATGAAAAAAAAGTTTATCGTTTATCCAGAAAGGAATTGAAGTTATTTTTTTATTTGTAAGTTTTTTAAGCTGGTTTTCAGTTTTTTTACTTATGACGTGGTATTCATCAACATATCTATCTAAATTCAAAAAGTCACTTTTATCAAAATTACTAAAGTCAAAATGATACTGAGAGCAAATTACTTTTTTTTGTTTTAAATGTTTTTTTGGAATTTTTTTCCATAGCCATGGAGAAATTATCCATAAGATATCTGCATTAGAAATATATTTTGTTGAGATATCTTTATTATTTTCGTACCATTCTTTTCGTACTCTATCTACAATCCAAGACTCGTTTATTTTACTTAAATAGATTTTCATGTTTAATCACTTTTATTTAGTATCCAACAACTAATATTATTAACCTAGAGTAGTTAATAGTATGAAAAATATATTTATAACGGGTATAACTGGGCAGGATGGAATTTTTCTAGTATCTAAAATTTTAAAACTAGATAATAAAGTAAGAATCTTTGGCTCCACAAGAAATTCCAACGAGACTTTGTTCTATAAAAGATTAAATGCTTTAAATACTCCCAAACATAAAGACATCAAACTATTAAATATAGATTTAGAAGACTTTAACTCTGTTAATAAGCTAATAAGTGATATTGAACCTGCCCAGATATATAATCTTACGGGGCCTAGCTCAGTTATTAAGTCTGTAAATGACAACATGGCCACCCATACATCAATAATTAATATTTTTGATAACCTAATTAACTCTCTAAAGAAAAACAATATAAGTACTGACTTTTTTCAAGCCTCATCATCAGAAATGTTTTCAATAAATGAAACGGGTAAGTTTAATGAGGAATCAGAACTAGATCCGCTTACTCCCTATGCTGAAGCAAAAATGATTAACCATCACAAAGTTCTTGACTTAAGCAATGACCATGGTTGGAAGATTAGATCAGGGATAATGTTTAATCATGAATCTGAATTTAGAGCTAAAGAGTATTTATTAATGCAGATAATTCACTCTGCTAAAAAAATATCGGAAAATAATAGTAATGAATTTCAAATAGGGAGTTTAGATCTAATAAGAGATTGGTCTTTTGCAGGAGATATTGTAGATGGAATCTATAAAATAAATAATGCTGCTAAATCTAATTCTTATGTGATAGGGTCTGGAATTGGTACTCCTATCAGAAAGCTTGTCGATATTGTTTTTAAATATTTTGAGTTAGACTACAAAGAATTTCTAGTAATTAATGAAGACCTGACAAGAAAGAATAATCAAAGAAAGATTGTCGCAGACAACAGAAAAATAAAATCTGAACTTAATTGGACAACATCACTAACAATAGAAGAACTGGTGATTAGATGTATCAAAAAATTGGATAGTCTTTAGGTATTATGTTTTTTTTGACACAATTTGCAAAATAAGTTTGTTCCGCCAAATGTTTCGAGGAAATATTATCATTCATATTTAGGATATATAGGGGGTTTTTTATTTTATAAATTGGGACTTTATTTTTTATCAGATTAGAAAATAATTTGTAATCTTGTGAGTACTTAAATCTTTCATCGTAAACACCTTGATCCATAAGCAGTTTTTTTGAAATCATTAATGTACCGTGTATAAATGGATTTTTAAATTTAAATATAAATTTATAAGGAAAAATATAACTTATGCCAGGAATATTTTTATTTGAATCTTTCCTCAAAGCCCTGGACGTGCAAACATCATATTTTGTATTTTCCAAAATTAAAACTTGTTCTTCTAGCCTTGTTTGTAAAGAGATGTCATCAGCATCATGTCTAGCAATATATTTTCCGTTTGATTTAGTTATTAATTGATTTAATGATTTAGTAAGACCAATGTTCTCTTTATTCGTAAAAAGTCGTATCTTATTATCATCTATTTTTTTCAGGATTGCTGCTGTATCATCATTAGAACCATCATCCATAATAAGCACTTCATAATTACCGTAAGATTGATTCAAAATACTTTCTATTGAATCTTCTAAAGTTTTACTTGAGTTAAAACATGAGATAATCACTGAAACTAAAGGTGTATTATTTGGATTATTCATTAACAATTTCTTTAAATTTCTTATGAACTATTGTTTCTGAGATTTTATCCTCTAAATATTTTTTTACATCGATACTAATATTTTTTAGTAAGTCTGTTTGTTGTAAAAGGTTTAATTTCTTTGTTAGGTCAACATAGTTATATTGTTCAAATTTCAACATATAGTTTTCTGGAAAAAATTCTGCCATACCACCAAAGTCGGGAAATATAGAAGGAACTTCCATGAAAGAGGCTTCACAAAGCAATCTTGGTTGTCCTTCAAACATTTTAGTTGCAGTTACAACAGCCCTTGCATTTTTTATCAAATCTAAGGATTCTGAATTAGATTTTTTACCTAAGAACTCGATGTTAATATTTTTTACGTTTTGTTGTAAACTTTTAAGAATGTCTCCATCTCCAATTATTTTGAGTTTCATATTTTCATTCTCAGAGTTATTCCATGCTTTTATGAGATTTTCCAAGCCTTTTGGTTCTGAGATTCTACCTGCATAAACTACATAATCTGAGTTTGAGTTATAGCTACTGTTAGGTAACTGCTTTGATGAAATTGGATTTGGATAGATATGAATTTTCTTACTACTAACTCCAAGATTTTTCATGTACTCCTTCTGAAATTCTGTCATCACCAATATTTTTATTTCTAGTTTTTTTAATAGGTTTATGTACTTTTTACCGTAGTGAATAAGAAAATATGATTTTAGGTATGACTTATCGAAATATTTATTGAAAATTTTATTTGAGTTTGCGAGCCCACATTTAAAGCAAAATTTGTCACCATTTAGATGTTTACTCATTAAGTACGTATTAGAGCAGGCATATCTAAAATTATGAATTTTCAGGATTATTGGAATATTAAAGCTCTTTATAGTTGAAAATACACCTAGATTTGCCTTAAACCATGTATTGTGTACGTAAACCAAATCCGGATCGAAGTCTTTTAATTTTTCACTCAAAATAGCATTTGATTTACGGTTGTTGGCTAAAAAAAGTGAAAATACATCATTTATTGTTATCGTGTCAGAATTATCATACTCGAGATACTGAACTTCATATTTTTCAGATAAAAATTTTTGCTCTTCTATAATATTTGAGTCTTCGCCTCCGTATTCTCTATATTTAGTATTAATTATGAGTATCTTTTTCATATTTTATAATCTTTTCCTTATACAGGGTAATTTATCATTTTTTATTTGTTTGTTTATATATTAAAAAATTGAAATGAATTAAAGCTATCTCAAAGAGGTAAAATAATTTATATATGGTTTCAAATTTATATTTTATTGGGATGTCTAAAAATTGTTTTAATAGCCTGAAATCAAATATTGAATTTTTATTAAAATTTAAAGATTTCACTTCACACAATATAGATATTTGCATCATAGACTCTGACTCGTCTGATGGTACAAAAGAATACTGTTATGAACTTTACGAACAAAAATTTATTAATCAAATTATAGAAATTGATAATTTAGAAAAAGAATATAGTTCCAGGATTGAAAGATTAACTATATGTAGAAATGAAGGACTCAACTATATCGGAAAAATGATTGATAAAGAAGCTCTTTACATACCTATGGACATGGATTTAGATTTATTTAGCTTAACTTCGTTTGAGGAATTAGAAAAGATAATAAATACATTCATCAGTAGGGATAATTTTGATGGTTTATTCCCTTTCTCGGTACCTCATTATTATGATATTTTTGCATTAAGAGCTGCTGGTTGGGTTAATGGAAATAATCTTCTTACTGCGAGAAACCTTAAGGATAAATTTAAAATTTTTTCTGTTATTTTTAACTACTTATTAATTTTTAGAAAACAAAAACATATAAAAAAATTTAACGCCCCATTTATAAGGGTTGAAAGTGCCTTTGGTGGAATGGGGTTATACAAAATGGGAGTAAAGGAGTTTGAAAATTATAAATATGATATAAATATTGATAATATCAATTACTATTCTGAACATATAATATTCAATAACTTTTTTAACAACTTATATATTTCTTGCGAATGGAAATTTCCTTCTCCTATGGAATATACATTTTTTAATAACTTTACCTTTTTAGAAAAAATAATATATATTATGAAAACTCTTAAAAATGATTTCAAAAATATATAAATAAAACTATTTGCTAAGTTGATCCACCAATTGTGAAATTAGAATTTTTAATGAGGTAATTAACTAACTTAAAAATTTATTACTAATTTAATCAAACGTTTCTAACTGTATGCCAATCAATTTTTTTTAGAACTGGGTGATCATTATTTTTAAACCAAGGTTCTGGTACAACTACTACAGAATCATTTTTTCCTTTTAGGAAAGCAGCCCAGAATGCAAAAGAACTGTTGCCAACAACAAAATGTTTATAACATAACATCTTTGAAAAAGTGGATACTGTTTCGTCTCTATCATCCATGTTGTCAAAATTACCACTGTCCAGAGATTGGGACGTTTTTTGGTAGTATACATTAGATGCTTTATGAAAAATACTTTGCTGTGATACCCATTTAGGATCATCAGTAAAAATATCAAAATCAAATTCTCCATTATTATTAATAATTTCTAATCCTTTTTTATAAAAGCTACTATCTAAATTCCAATTATTTTTAACAAAATCACCCCTCCTGACATGAAGCATTGTCTTATTATTATTTTGAAGAAACCCAGTGTTAATTTTGCTATTTTTTTTTAAT
>PADT01000010.1 GCA_002700465.1 Flavobacteriaceae bacterium
GAAATCATATCTTCAGAATTTGAAAGAATTCCTAAACAAATGAAAGAACTAAGTGATAATAAAAAAGAAGAGGTAAATATTTTAATTGAAAAAATTGAGGAAGATGACGATATTCAGAATGTATTTCACAACATGAATTAATCAAGAATATTCAGGAATTTTACCCTTGACTCCTTTAAAGAAACTTTTTAAATGGCTAATATCTTCATTTATATCATCTGTTAAATCAAATGGTTTTGAAATTAAAATTTGTTTATTTTCAAAATCTAATGCAGCACAAATTATAGGTACTTTAGCTTTTTTAGCAATATAATAAAAACCTGTTTTCCATTTATTAACTTTTTTTCTAGTTCCTTCTGGTGAAATACCTAGAATAAATGTTTCGTTCTTATTAAAAATTTCAACAATAGAATCAACACTATTAGAATTACTTCCTCTGTTAACTGGCATACCGCCTAGCCATTCAAGAAAATATTTTAAAGGGAACTTAAACAATTCTTTTTTTCCGATAAAACTGACTTTTTTTTGTTTAAATAAGCTTCTTGCAAAAATTGCAATAAAAAAATCTATCCAATGCGTATGTGGAGCAGCAATTAAGACACATTTTTTTGGAAAATCAGTATCTCCTATAATCTTCCATTTAATGATATTAAAAAAAATATATCTTCTAATTTTAATCATTTATTAATTTTCTTGCCTTAATTAAATCCTCTATAGTATCAATTCCAATACCATCAAAATCAGTGATTACCATTTTAATCTTTTTTCCATTTTCTAGATACCTTAACTGTTCTAGTTTTTCACTTTGCTCTAATTTTGTTGGTTTTGAATTATAGAAATCTAACAAACTTTTTTTTCTAAATCCATAAACACCAATATGTTTAAAATACTTGACTTTTAAATTTGAATCTGAACAAAAGGGAATTGGAGTTCTAGAAAAATATAATGCAAAATCATTTTTATCAGTAACTACTTTAACATTATTAGGATTTTCAATCTCTTTAATATTAGAAATAGCCTTCATCAATGAAACCAAGTCAATTTTATTATCATGATCTATTTTAAAAGTGTTTATTAATTTTTGTAAACTATTTTTATCAATTAATGGTTCATCCCCCTGTACATTAACTATTATATCCGCATTCATATCTTTTGCAAATTCAGCTATTCTATCAGAGCCAGAGTTATGATTTTTTTTACTCAATAAAATATTTTTATGATGTGTAATTAAAAAATCATAAATTTTATTTGAATCAGTTACTACGTATACATCATCAAACAATTTAGTTTTAATTGTATTTAAAAGAGTTGATAAAATAATGGGGATTCCATTAAGATCCATCATAAGTTTTCCTGGTAATCTTGTAGAATCTAATCTAGCAGGAATCATGGCTATAATTTTCAATAGTATAGTTTTAATTCAAAAATACACTTAAATTTTAAAAACCAATTAAATATAATTTCTTTTCAGCTCTAGTTACTGCAGTATACAACCATCTTAAATAGTCAATATCTACACCATCTTTTAAATACGGTTTTTCAATAAAAACAACTGGCCATTGACCACCTTGAGCTTTGTGACAAGTTAATGAATATGAAAACTTTACATTCAAAGCATTAAAAAAAGGATTTTCTTTTGTTTTAATGAATCTTTTATATTTTGATTTAAGATTCATATAATCTTTTTGAACCTCATTGTACAGTTTATTTGATTGGTCATATGAAAGTGAGGGTGAATCTGAATTTAACGTGTCTAATATGATAACCGTTTCAAGAACTGGTTCATCAGCATAGTCTACTAATTTAACTTTAACTTCTCCAAATTTAAATCCATATAATTCTTTTATAGAAAAAATTTCTAAAATTTGTATAATATCACCATTTGCTAAAAAGGAAATATTTAGTTTTTCAGAGGACCAGAAATAATTATTTTTAGTTATTATTAATAAATCTCCAACAGATATTAAACTTTCATTAAAAAGTATTGATTTTCTGATTTGTTGATTATACAAATTAGCTCTTTTGTTAGATCTAACTATTATAATAGTTTTTTCAGACCCGTTTTCATTATATGAAGACTCAATTTTTTCTTGAATTTCGAATCCATCATTTAATATTTTAACATCTGGATATAATTGAAAATTAAAAGAAAATATTTCATTTAAAATATTATTTCTAATTGTTGTAGCATTAATTAAAATACCTGAGGACTTTGATTGACGAACTACATTACTTAAAGTAAATTCTTTGGATTTAAGACCATAGAATTCTTCAATTAAATCTGCATTTAAAGCTGGGCTAATAGTTTGTTTAACTGGTGGGAGTTGAGCTGTATCACCAAGAAATATCAATTTAGAATTTGTATTAAAGTCAACATATTTAAAAATATCTGCTAATAAAGATTTTGTTTTAAATAAATCAGAAGAAGTTGTAGAATCAGAAATCATAGATGCCTCATCTACAATAAATAAAGTATTTTTTAGTTTATTAGTTTTTAATTTTGTTTCAAACTTTCCAAATTTATCAATTGAGGAAAAATATATTTTTTTATGAATAGTAAGTGATTTTTTTTTTGAATAATTGGATAAAACCTTTGCAGCTCTTCCAGTTGGTGCTAATAAACAAATATTATATTTCAAAAACTTAACATTATCAACTAAAGTTTTCATCAATGTTGTTTTTCCTGTTCCTGCATACCCCTTTAAAATGAATAAGCCAATTTCATTATTGGAACTAAGAAACTTACTTAACTCTTGAATTGCAGTGATTTGGTCCTCTGTAGGTGTAAAAGAAAATTTATTAATTAAAAGTTGAGAAAAGTCTTTAAATTCCATTGTTTTTAAGAAAATGTAATGTATTTTGTGGGTTTAAAAAAAAATGTAGTTTTGTTAAATATAATTAATTAATCAATGAAATTAATATCAGAATATAAGAGAAGTATAGAAATCGTATTATGGTTTTTTATAGCCTTTTTTGGCTTTCAAGTCTATAACTCTGTTAATGCACCAATTGAATTTAATAAAATAAAAAACGAGAGATATCTAAAAGTTATTGATAAGTTAAAGGATATTAGAAATGCTCAAATAGCTTATAAAAGTGTTAATGGAGTGTATTCTGACAGTTTTGAAGGTTTAATCAAATTTATAGATACAGCTCAATACACACTAATCCAGAAAAGAGATTCTAGTTATATGAAATATGACAGAATTTACAGAATTGACATGCTACAAGAAGTTGTAGTAATTGATACACTTGGATTTGCATCTGTAAAAGATTCTTTGTTCGGAAGTTCTGAGAGATATAAATTATTGGCAGAAGTTCCAATTGAAGGTGTAGATCAGATGTTTGAAATAAAGGCAGATGTAATTGATAAAAACGGCTACAATGTTCCTGTATTTGAAGTTAGAGTTTCTAAGGATGCCATTTTATTTGATCAAAACAAAGATCTTTTAAAGCAAGAAAAGGCTCTAATGTCTGTTGATGGTGTCAATGGACCTAGCCTAGTACTTGGATCTATGTCTGAGGTTAGCACCAATGGAAATTGGCCTACAACATATGACGCAATCGCAAGAAATTAACAAATTAGAAAAAAGTTTATCTCTTATTATAATGATTAGTTCGAAAGAACTAAAACTTTTATTAAGAAATTCAATTGACTCTAAAATTATAGATCAAAACTATTCATTCTACGCTGAAGAAATAGAAATCGATAAAATTTTATCTGAACTAAAAAATAAGTTAAAAGAATTTAATTTATTAAATGTTGTAAAAGTCACATTGGTACTAAACAACAAACTATCCGTACTTGTCCCAAATGATTTTTTTCAAGAAGACAATTGTCTTGATTACCTTAAGTTTAACTCTAGATTAATTAAAAACGATACTGCTTCCTCTGACTATATTGAAGAATTAAAAACACACAACGTGTATATTGCTTATGGAAATATTACGAATTATTTAATTGAAAAATTTGGCTCGTTTGAATACTTCCATTACAGTACAGTTCTTTTAAAAAAAATACATTTTGAATTATCTACAAATAAAAAAATTATAATTTATGTAAATATTAATAAAAGCTATTTAAATATTATTGTTTTTAAAGGAAGAGAATTAAATTATTCAAATACTTTTGATTATAAATCCAAAGAGGATATTTTATATTTTGTACTATTTGTAATTGAACAAAATAAATTGGTAAATAATAAAACTAAAATAAAGTTAATCGGTGAAGAAAAAATTATAAATCAACATTACGCCTATTTATTGAAGTTTATAAAGAATATTGAAATTAAAAACTCAGGTTATTTAATAGAAAATATTGTGAAATGAGAATAATTTCTGGAAAAAACAGAGGAAAAAAAATATCAATTCCTAAAAACCTCCCTGTCAGACCAACAACAGATCAATCAAAGGAAGCATTATTTAATATAATTAATAACAATTATTATTTTGAAGACTTAAAGGTTCTAGACCTATTTTCTGGAAGTGGTAATATAAGCTATGAGTTTGCATCTAGAGGTGTTAAAGATATTTCGTGTGTCGATAATAACTCAAACTGTGTCAGGTTTATAAAAAAAATTTCAGAAGATTTAAATTTTAATTTAAAAATTACTAAAAGTGACGCTTTAAAATATTTAAAAAATTGTTTAGAGCAATTTAATATTATATTTTTTGACCCACCTTATATATTTAAAAATGAAGAATATTTTAAGATTATTGATTTAATTTTTGAACGAAACCTTTTGAATAGTGACGGATTAATAATTGCAGAACATTCAAAACAAATAAGTTTAAAAAAAACATAAAAATTTTAATAAAAACAAAGATTACGGAGGATGTTCGTTTAGTTTTTTTATTAAATAAACTGCTTATTCTCAGCTAATTAAATTATAAAATCTATATTAAAAGTTTAAATATCAAAAAAAACACTTATCGGTTTGTGATCCGAAAGTTTAACATTGTGAATTTGATAAGAATTAACTTTAACAAGCTTTGAATAAAAGATATAATCAATTCTAATTGGCAAAAAACTAAAGTCATAAGTTGCCCCAAAATCAAACCCATTTTGTGTATAAGAATCAAAATAAAAATCATTAATTCTTTTGTACACAAATGAATCGGGAGTGTTGTTCAAATCAATTGCCATTAACAAAGGATAGGGAGATTTTTTCATGTGATTTATCAAAATTGAACATTCATTATTTTGAATTTCATGTACCATTTTAGTCTTAGCCACGACTTTTAAAAAAGTTTCTTTATTTGGTTTAAAAGACATAGGATTAAGATTGTATGACTTAAAATGAGAGTTATACAGTCTTACGGTGTCATTTTTTTGAATAAAATCGACATAAATAGCGATTTTCCGCTTATTATCAGAAAGAACTTGCCCTTTGTTAATCATTTTTCTGTTTCCAAAAATTGCTAGACCAACATTTCCTTCATTTAATCCAATATAACTGTGTTTATAACCGTCAATTAATTCTTTATAATCATAATGAAACTCTTGAAATGCAACAAACTCAGGCTTTTTTTCATTAATAAAAGTTCTTATATCTTCTTTTGTTGAGCTATTTTTTATCCAATTATAATGATTAAACAGTCTTACGTTATAACTCATGACCTGCAACCCTTCCTGTTTATCAACCTTCTTGTCAATTTCAAAAAAAGATATCGGCTTATCTAAATAAACCAAAATAACTAAAAAAGAAAAAATAAATCTGATATCAATCTTAATGATCCAATAAATAAAAAACAAAAAATTAAAAATAAGTAGAATGGGAAGGAAAATGATTGTAATAGAAAACGAAGATAATATTTCTAGATGGTAGTTAGAAAGCAAATAACATAAGCCTATCAGTGCTAGAGTAATGAAGTTTAATAAAAATATAATTTTACTAAAAAAAGTTTTGTTTTTTACAAAAATCACGATTTACCTGCCTTAAATAAAGTTTCTTTTTCGCCCTTAGTCAAACTATCATAACCTGACTTACTAATTTTATCCAATATCAAATCTATTTTCTTTTGAGTAGCAGCGTCTTTTACGGACACAGATGTTTTATTCGAATAAGTTCTTTTCTTAAATTTTACCTTTCGTTTTAAAATAAAATTATATAAATCAATGATCCAATTACCATAATTATCACCTTGAATCATTTTTTTATGGTAAAAGTATCCTAAAAATGCACCTCCTAAATGCGCTATATGACCTCCAGAATTCCCTCCTGGTATTTGAATAATATCTATTAGAACAAGAAATGAAGCTATGTATAAAATTTTAACATTTAAATTAAGTATCCTAAAGCTATAATTTGGATTATAAGATGCTAAAAAAATAAAAACAGCCATTACACCTGCAGAAGATCCAATCATTGAGGATTTTATATTATTAAAAGCTGGAAAAAGATTATAACTGATTAAATAAGCTAATGAACCATATAAAATTCCTAAAATAAAAATCTTAATTAATCTTTCGCTGCCAAAAAGATTAAGAACTACAGATCCACTCAAATAGAAAATAATCATATTTCCTATCAAATGCCACAAGTCTGAATGAAAAAAACCATAAGTAATCAATGACCAAGGTTTAGATAATAAATCTATTAGATCTGGAGAAACATCAAATAGATTAATTACTGAAAACTCATTGAAATTAAAAAGAAATAAAAATGTGTTTACAATGTATGGAATTACAAAAAAAATAATCATAATTAAAATGATTTTCTGTAAAATATCTAGATTTTTGAAATTATATCTAATTTTATCTATTAATTCCATCTGTTTGAATTAAATTGATTTTTTTTCCAATACATAACCATAACTAAACCAATTAATGCACCACCAATGTGTGCAAAATGTGCTATTGAACCAATTGAAAAAGAAGAAAGTCCAAAAAATAGATCTATTAAAATCAATAAGGGCACAAAATACTTTGCTTTAACAGGAATTGGAGGAAATAGCAGCATAAGCTTAGAATTGGGAAAAGAAAATGCAAAAGCAACTAGAACTCCATAAATAGCACCAGAAGCACCAACCATAACACTATTAAAGGATGATAAAGCTTGATTATAATCACTTTGGGTCATATAGTTTAACAAAACATTAGGATCGTTTAAACTTAAGTTATTTGTTTCAATAACATCATAAAGGGCCTGAACTTGAATATCATAAACTAGCATTTGTAATGCAGCTGCACCTAAACCAGCTGAGAAATAAAAAAATAAGAATTTTTGCTTTCCCCACATTTGCTCAAGTGGTGAACCAAACATCCAAAGACCAAACATATTAAATAATATATGTGATGGACTGCCATGCATAAACATATGAGTAACGAGCTGAGATATTAAAAACTTGTCATTTTCAAAATAATGTAAAGCTAAAATATCATAACTCAAATCACCCAAAAATTGCGAACCAAAGTAAAAAATTATATTAATTATAATTAGCTGCTTGATTGTTTCAGGGACCGATCTCATATATTAAAATATTTTTATAATTTCTTCTAAAGAGATTAATTTAAAAATTAATTTTCCAAAAGGCGAAACATTTGGATCCTTACAAGCAAACAAGTCGTTGACTAAAGATTCTTGTAATTTAACATTAATATTTTCATTTGATGAAATTGACGAATATTTAGATAAAAGTTTAGCAATTAAATCATTCAAGGTATGAACAGTATTGTCCCTATTATAATCTTTATTTCTAAGAAAATCTTGAAATAAACCATTAACATTGTTTTGATTTAAAAAAGGATGTGTTCCAGAAATTTCAATATTATCTGGTCCAAAAGCATTAAACTTAAATCCTAAATGAACCAAAGGAGCTTCAAGCAACTTTAACATTCTAATTTCTTCAACGTTAAAATCTAATTTAATAGGAAATAATAATGTTTGAATAGGATTAATTTTATTAGAAAGTTCTTTTAAAAAGTTTTCATACAAAATACGCTGATGAGCTCTTTTTTGATTAATAATTAGAATACCAGTACTTGTTTTGGTTATTATATATTTAGAATTTAATTGAAATGAGGGAAAAATGTTAGTTTTTAAAATCTCAAGCTCATTCTTAAATTGATCTGTTCTTACCAAATCATCAACATTACTTATTTCAAAATCTTTAGTTTTTAAATCAACAGGTTTAGTCAAATTATTAAAAGGGTTAAAAGCTTCATTGTAATCGACTTTTGGAATAGATGCTTCTTTATTTCTATAAGAATAGGGTGTGTTTAAATTTATATTATTATCAAAATCAATTGTAGGCGCTATATTAAACTGACCTAAACTATGTTTAATTGAGGATTTTAAGATTGCATAAATTGACTGATCATTATCAAACTTTATTTCAGTTTTATTTGGATGAATATTAACATCAATCGAATTCAAAGGAACGTTAATTTTTAAAAAGTAAGAAGGATATAAGTTATCTTGTATTAAACCTTCATATGCTGATTTAACCGCATGGTTCAAGTGACTGTTTTTAATAAACCTTTTATTAACAAAGAAAAATTGAGCCGATCTTGTTTTTCTTGAATATTCTGGCTTAAAAACAAATCCTTTAATTTTAGCTATTTCAGTTTCTTCATTAATAGGAATTAGTTTTTGTTTTGATGAATTTCCAAAAACTCTAATAATTCTTTCTTTGAAAATTGATTTAGAAAGGTTAAACAATTCATTATTATTATTTATGAAAATAAAATTAATATCATGGTTAATTAATGATATTCTATGAAACTCATCGATAATGTGTTTCAACTCTACATTATCAGATTTTAAAAAGTTTCTTCTAGCAGGAATATTAAAAAAAAGGTTTTTAACCGAAATTGAAGTTCCTTTATTAGATACAACTTCATTAAATAATTTTTCTTGACCACCTTCTAGTTTAATTTCATATCCAAGTGAGTTGTTATTGTCCTTATTTGAAATAATACTCATATGAGAGACTGAGGCAATGCTAGAAAGAGCCTCTCCTCTAAAACCCATTGTTTTTAATGAATATAAATCTTTCGATTTACGAATTTTAGAAGTTGTATGTCTAAAAAAACATTTTTTTAAATCAGTTTTATTCATTCCTATTCCATCATCAATAACATGAATAAGCGTTTTACCAGCGTCTTTTATTACCAATCTAATAGTTTTTGCTCCACTATCAACTGAGTTTTCAAGAAGTTCCTTAACAACAGACGAAGGCCTTTGAACCACTTCACCAGCTGCAATTTGGTTAGCTACGCTATCCGGAAGTAATTTAATTATACTCATATAATATTATTGGTAAAATATAGAAAGGTCGAAATCTATTATAAATAAAAACAGAAACACTAGACAAAGAACTATAATCAATAGTGTTTTTGAAAACATACTGTTTGACCTATTTCTATAGGAAGCTCTGTCTTCTTTCCAAATTGAAGAAAGATCATGAGAACTTCTGTGATTTCTTTGTTTTTCGTATACTGATTCAAAATCATAAATATTTTCTACAGATTTGTCCTTTATATACCTTGGATTATAATTAAATCTTTTGTTTTTATTAAGTTTAAAGAGATTGACTTTCAATTTGAAACAGTTTATATCAAATGTACAAAATTGAGAATAAATTTTAATCAATTCATCTCATTCTAATGCTTATATTTGATTTAATGAAATTTGATAAAATTAAAAAACTAAAAGAGTTAATTAATAATAGTAAAAATATTGTCATAATCCCTCATACAAGCCCTGATGGAGATGCGATAGGAAGCTGTCTGGCTCTCTTCAATATTCTTAAGGTTATTAATAAATCCTCTAACATAATTAGCCCAAACAAAGCTCCAGAATTCTTAAATTGGACACCTGGATTTGACAATATAATACATTACGATATTGATAAAGAAAAATGCAAAAAAATACTTTCAAATTCCGATTTAATCTTTACACTTGATTTCAATGATCTTAATAGAATTGGAGAACTTAAAGAATTTGTAATAAAATCTAACTCTCAAACAGTTATGATTGATCATCATCAAAACCCAAAAGATTACGCCGATTTAGTTTTTTCAAATTCTAAAACAGGTTCAACTTGCGAACTTCTTTATGAAATATTTGTTTCTATTGGTTTCGAAAGTATGATAAATAAAGATATTTCATCATGTCTGTACCTTGGAATGATGACTGACACAGGATCCTTTCAATATTCTTCTGTTACATCTAGAACACATGAAATAATTTCTAATTTGTTCAATAAAAAAATTGATCATAATCTAATATATAATAAGGTTTATAATGACTCGTCTTCAAGTAGACTTAAAGTTTTAGGCTCTGCTTTAAACAACTTGACTCATGTAAAAGAATTAAAAACTGTTTACATGTTTCTTAAAAGAGATGAGTTAGAAAAGCTTAATTATAAAAAAGGGGATTCTGAAGGAATTGTAAATTATGGTCTAACCTTAAAAGGAGTAATTTTTTGTGCTATTTTTATTGAAGATGTAAACATAATTAACAATGTTAAAATATCATTTAGATCTCTAGGAACTTTTCCTAGTAATCTTTTTGCTGAAAATTTTTTTTCAGGCGGAGGACATACTAATGCTTCCGGTGGAAAATTTGAAGGAAATGCTGAAAAAGCTATAGAAAAATTTTTAAAATCATTACCAAAATACAAAGACAAATTAATTTAAAGAAATGAAAAATCATATTTACTCAATACTTTTATTTTTAAGCATTCTCATCTCATCATGTGTAAGCACTCATCCAGATTTAAACGATGGATTGTATGCAGATATTCAAACAAACAAAGGAGATGTCTTAATTAATCTTACATTTAAAGAAACCCCAATTACTGTTGCTAACTTTGTTTCACTTAGTGAAGGAAAAAACAAAGAAGTGCTCCCAGAATTTAAAAATAAAAAATATTATGATGGATTGATTTTTCACAGAGTTATTGAAAATTTCATGATTCAAGGGGGAGATCCATCAGGAACAGGTCGTGGAGGACCTGGTTATAATTTTAAAGATGAATTTAATGAAGATCTTTTACACGATTCTGCAGGAATATTATCAATGGCAAACTCAGGTCCTAAAACAAATGGCAGTCAATTCTTTATAACTCATAAGGAAACACCATGGTTAAACGGAAAACACACTGTATTCGGAAAAGTCATCAAAGGATTAGAAACTGTTGATTTAATTGAACAAAATGATACTATCATAAAAGTTTCTATTGTTAGAAAAGGTAGAGAAGCCAGAGCTTTTAACGCCTCTAAAGTATTTACAAATCATTTTGAAGAAGATAGAATGCTAGAAGAAAAAAAAGCAGAACAACTTGAGAGTATTAGAAAAGGAAAGAAAACAGCACATGAATCAGAAAAGTCTTATGCTAAGAAAACAAAAACAGGTTTAGAGTATACTATAACATATAAGGCAGATAATTCGAAAAAAGTTAATGATAGTAAGATCGTAATGACTCATTATGCAGTCTATTTTGAAGATGGCTCTCTACTTGATACTAGTATTTTAGAGATTGCTGAACAATATCAAACTGTAAATATTGTTAAAAAAAATCAAGGTGGTTATTCTCCTATTGCAGCTAAAATAGGCCCAGAAGACTCAATGATATCCGGATTTAAAGAAGGTTTAAAACTTCTTAACGTAGGAGATAAAGCAACTTTATTCCTCCCTTATTATCTCGCATATGGCGAAATGGGTAGAAGTCCGCAAATACCACCAAAGTCTAATTTAATTTTCGAAGTGGAAATTGTAGAGTTAAAATAATTAATGAAATTCTCATTTGTATCGCTTAGATTAAAATCATTATATATATATGTTTTTATTATTTTAATATTTCAATTAATAATACGTTATCCTTATATCATAGAAAACTATTATTCAAATTTAGTTTACAATAACGTTTCGTATTTAATAATATTATTTTTTAATAAATTTCAATTTTCATTAGGGGACTTATTATATATATTTATTCCAATTGTTATTTTTTTTAAACTAAAAAAAACTAACACCAGAAGAAAAAACATAAATATTTGCCTGCAATTTTTATTAGGAGTTTATATATTTTTCAATATTCAATGGGGGTTAAATTATCATAGAGTTCCACTTCAAGAAAAACTAACAATTACAAAAAATTACAGCTTAAATCAACTTAAAAAAACTACTCTATATTTTATTAATAAAACGAATAAGATTCATGAAAAAATTTCAGAAAACGATTCAATTTCGGTAAAATTTGACAATGATCTAATACTTGAATCTTTGCTGTCAATAAAAAACTCTAGCTATAACAAAAATCAAAAATTAAATCGGACTATAAAAAAATCTTTGTTCAGCTTACCACTTTCTTATATGGGCTTTAGTGGATATATAAATCCTTTTACTATTGAAGCTCATTTCAACACTAATATTGCAAAATTAAATATACCTACCACGATTTGTCACGAAATAGCTCATCAACTAGGATATTCAGCTGAAAATGAAGCAAATTACATAAGTATCGAAGCTACTCTAAATTCTAAAAATGAATATGTAAATTATAGCGGAAGCACATTTGCATTAAAATACTTATTGAACGAAATGTATTTAAACGACAAGAAAGTATTTGATGAGTTAATCAAAAAAGTCAATGTAGGAGTTTTAAAGAATTATAAAGAAGCAAGTGATGAATGGAAAAAATACAAAAACCCTTTAGAGAAATACTTCAAAAAATCATATGATATTTATTTAAAAGTAAACAACCAAACAAAAGGTATAAAAACCTATAATTTGGTTGTTGATTTATTAGTTAATAAATATCCTAATCAAGAATCATAGGAGCCCCTAATTGCTCTAACTCTTTACTTAAATCATTAACTGCTTTTATAAATTTTTCAATTCTAGGATAAATACTACCCCACTGTTTTTTTGCAATATCAAAACTATCCATATGATGTTTGGCAGGACCGTATGAATTACCATAAAGACCTCTTTTTGCAATTCCCAAGCGTTCAGAAACTTGAGGAATATCTTTTTCCATTACTTCTTTTTTTGATTTATTTCCATACAGCAAAACATCAGTTAAATTCATATAATCTTTTAATTCTTTTAATTTATTTAATAAATCGGTATCAATATTATTAATATATCTTAGTGCATTATCAAAACTAGATTGCTTATTCTTAGATTTAATATAATTAGAAACCATTACTGAATACTCAATTTCAAATTTGTTTAATTCTATTATAAACTCATTAATTTTAGAACTTAGGGGATTTTTTAATACATTTTCTCTAATTCTTTTAACATCAAAAGTTATACTCTTTGCTAATTCATTAACACCACCTTGAACTAATTCTAAAAGATGCACTGAGTATTTTCCTGGTTTTACATTAAGAGAAGATCTGGACCATCTGGAATTTGAATCTAATATTGTCGGCAAAGGTTTGGAAAGATTCCATGAAACCCTGTTAATACCTTTTTTAGTTGAGCCGTTTATTCGATCTACTAAATCACCTTTTTCATCTCTAATTTCCAATATTATTTTTGATTTATTCTCATTAATTTCTCTATCCAAATATTCCCATCCTGGAAAGGGAATATCTTTTTTTAATTTATCTAATTCTTTTTCTCTTTCAGATCTAATAGACTTTAAAGATTTATACGATTTAGGTAAATTATAAGTAATAATTGCACCATATGGTGGATTTTTAGATTGAAAATAAGAAGATCCTTGACTTGATGTTCCTGATCTTATAGGATAATATTGTAAAGCCTCTTTAACGTTAAAAAGTAAATGCTGATTACTGTTTTCGTTGTTTATATCTCTTAACGAAGAATAATCATCTAATACATAAAATCCTCTTCCAAATGTTGCCAGAACTAAATCATTTTCTCTTTTTTGAATTGCTAAATCTCTTATTGATATTGTTGGTAATCCAGTTGAAAACTTAATCCACTTTTCACCTTGGTTGTTAGAAAAATACAACCCATATTCAGAAGCTAAAAACAATAAGTTTGGATCAATGTGATCTTGAACAATTCGCCAAACAAAATTATCTTCTGGCAATCCATTAATAATAGGCTTCCAAGACTTTCCTCCATTAGAAGTCTTGTAAAGATAAGGACTGTAATCTCCAAACTTATGATTATCTAATGCCACATATGCGACTTGATCATTATGAAGGTCTGCTTTAATATCATTCACAAAAGAAGAATTAGGAACACCTGGAAGTTTATCGACAGTAATAGATGTCCATGAAGAACCTCCGTCTTTAGTTCTATGAATTAATCCATCATCAGTTCCAGCATATAAAATATTTTCATTTAACACAGATTCACTTAATGAAGTTATTGTGTTATATGTTGACATAGCATAAACATCCCAAGCAGAATCCCAACTCTGCTGTTTGCCCATAATAGGCAATTCTAACCTTTCTTGATTCTTAGTTAAATCTTTAGAGATTGGAGTCCAACTGTCACCTCTATCATCAGATTTCCATACTCTTTGAGATCCAAAATACAGACGCTTTGGATCGTGTGAGCTTACCAAAATTGGTGAATCCCAATTAAATCTCTCATAATCTTCATTTAATCCAGAATATGGCTTAATAAACACAGCTTCACCTGTTGTTCTATCAACTCTATGAAGATTCCCTTGTTGAGATTGAGCATAAACTATATTGGGATTACCTGGTTCAGTTGCTGGTTGATGACCATCTCCTCCAAGAAGAACAAACCAATCACTATTTACTATACCATTCGATCTAAAAGTTCTACTTGGTCCACCTTGTGTATTATTATCTTGAGTTCCTCCATAAATATTATAAAAAGGATATGAATCATCTAAAGCTAATTTATAAAATTGAGTCAGAGGAAGATTATTAACATATTTCCACGATTTAGTATCATCAAAAGATTCGTAAATCCCACCATCTGTTCCAACAAGTAAGTAGTTAGGGTCGTTTTTCTTAAATGTCATTGAATGATTATCAGAATGTTTATTTCCTTCATTCATTCTATAAAAAGTTTTTCCACCATCATTAGAAACTTGTACTCTAACATCCATTAAATATATTCGATCAAAATGATGAGGAGAAGCAACTAACTCCTGATAATAATGTGGCCCTGTAGCTCCAGATACTGTATCAGACATTTTACTCCAGCTTTCTCCTCCGTTAGAAGTTCTGTAAACAGCACCTTTTCTTCTATCAAGCTCAATAGCAGCATACAATACATCAGGGTTTATTTCTGAAATAGCCAAACCTATTTTACCCAGTTTTCCAGTTGGTAAACCGGTTTTTAATTGTCTCCACGAATCACCTCCATCAATACTTTTAAACAATTTAGTTCCTGGTCCTCCACCCATATAAGCCGCAACATTTCTGTGTCTTTGCCATGTGGCAGCATACATAACATTTTCATCTCTTGGGTCTACAACTACATCGGTTACTCCTGTCCATTCGTTTACACTCAAAACTAAATTCCAACTCTCACCACCATTAATGGATTTATAAAGTCCCCTGTCACCTCCGCTTGACCAAAGTGGACCTTGCGAAGCAATAAAAACAGTATTTGAATCGTTTTTATTAACTATAATTTTTGAAATGTGCTCGGATTTATTTAAACCTTTATTTTTCCATGTTTTTCCACCATCTCTAGACAGAAATACTCCTTTTCCAACACCAACGTGTCTTCCACCTACATTTTCTCCAGTACCTAGCCATATAGTATTTGTATTGTTAGGGTCTATTGTAATACTTCCTGTGGAATAAAAAGATTGGTCATCTGTAAGCGGTTGCCAAGTAGTACCGGCATTCACAGTTTTCCACACCCCTCCAGAACCCACTGCGACATACCATTCATTCTCATTAACAGGGTTAATTGCAATTTCAGCAATTCTTCCTGACATAAAAGCAGGTCCAATGGATCTAAATTTAAGTCCAGAATAAAGGTTTGATTCATTTTTAACATCTTTTTTATTTTTTTGAGAGTAATTTAGATTTATCGCAAAAACAAAAAATAATAGTAGAGTGTATTTAATGAGATTATTCATAATTGTGTTGTTTTAAGGAATATATTAAATATAATTAATAATATTAATTTTTTCATTTTAAATTTGCCAAATGTCAAAAAACAAAATATTCAGTTCTGTTAAGATTTTTGATTTAGGATCAAAAGGGCAAAGCATTGCAAAATCAGACCAAGGAATAGTTTTAATGGTAAAAAACGGAGTTCCTGGTGATATCGTTGATATAAAAACTTATAGAAAGAAAAAGAATTATTTCTTAGGAAATATCATAAAATATCACTCTTTTTCTAAAGACAGAATTGAACCAATTTGTAAACACTTTGGATTATGCGGTGGTTGTAAACTTCAAAATATTTCTTACGATACCCAAACTAAGTTAAAAGAAGATAAAATTAAATATTCAATATCAAGGATATTTAATGATGTTATAATAAACCCAATTATTAAATGTGAAAATAAGTTTTTTTATAGAAACAA
>PADT01000011.1 GCA_002700465.1 Flavobacteriaceae bacterium
CGTCATTTATTTATTCTTTTTTTGGAGTAAATGCTGTTTACGCTGTTCTGGCAGGAGCTTTTTATAACATAGGAGTGAACGGCTATTTGACACTCTGGGCAGGAGCTTACACAAAATCACCCATTGATTTAAACTCAAGCGCTAACGCTTTTGGAGACAAAAAAGCATTCAATGCCAAAACAATGCTTGTGGGGATTCCTCAAATGCTTTTGCCTGTCTTGGTGTATTATTTTACAAGTCAATATTATGATCACTTTACAGGATGCTTGGCTGTTGCTGTTTTAGGAACACTTGGAATACTTCTAAAACCTATTGCATTTAACTTAATTTTAAAAGCTTACAAAACAGAAAAACATTCAACACTTAAAGCCTATAAAACAAATTAGTTGTTATGATTAAAATTGAAAATCTTATTAAAAAATATTCAAAACAAACCGTCTTAGATATTCTTTCACTAGAAATCCCATCTGGACAAACTTTTGGGTTAATTGGAAATAATGGAGCTGGAAAAACAACACTTTTTAGTTGTTTGCTGGATTTAATAAAACCAACTAAAGGGAAAGTCATTAATAATGACGTTGAAGTTTCTAAAAGCGAGGACTGGAAATCTTTTACAACAGCCTTTTTAGATGAAACTTTTTTAATTGGTTACCTAATGCCTGAGGAATACTTTTATTTTATTGGAGAATTAAGAGGGCTATCAAAAATTCAAGTCGATAATTTTGTTTTAAAATTTGAAGATTTTTTCCACGGCGAGATTTTAGGAGGAAAGAAATATTTAAGAGACCTTTCAAAAGGAAATCAAAAAAAAGTTGGTGTAATAGCCGCCTTAATTGGAGAACCAAAAGTCATTATTCTCGACGAGCCGTTTGCAAATCTTGATCCTTCCACACAAATAAGACTTAAAGAAATAATAAAAGATTTGAGCAAGTATAAAGACACCACTATATTGGTGTCTAGTCACGATATTCAAGATGTTACAGAGGTTTGTGACCGAATAGCGCTTCTTGAAAAAGGTAAACTTATAAAAGATATCAAGACAAATAAGGAAACCCTCAAAGAATTAGAAACTTATTTTAAAGGTTAATAAAATTAAATTTCTTTATTTTGATTAATTAAGAGATTCAGCTTCTTAATTAATGAAACATAAGTTTGAAAAAATTAACAACATTACTTATTGTAATATTATTCTTGGGTTGCTCAACTCAGAAAAATAAAACCTTAAACAAAAGATATCATTCAACTGTTTCCACTTTTAACGTTTTATTTAACGGAAACGAATCAATTAAAGAGGGTAAAGAAAGTTTTTTAAAATCCTATCAAGAAGATTTTTGGGAAATTTTGCCAGTCGAACCCATTGAGTCAACAGACAAAATCATTACTGTTGACGGTCTGGAAAATAAAAGCTTTTTGAAAGCTGAGGAAAAAGCAGCTAAAGCCATTCAAAAACATTCCATGCTCATAGGCGGAGTACAATACAACCCTAAAACACAAGATGCGTATTTAATGCTTGGAAGAGCAAGATATTTGGATCAAAGATACGTTCAGGCAATTGACGCTTTTAATCAGGTTTATAAATTAAACATCGAAAATGAGGTTTGGAAGCGATCCGTTATTTGGAAAGCAAGATCTAACATTCGTCTGGAGCAAGAGCTTGTAGCTGTTGAACTTTTGCAAGAACTTTTAAAGAACAAAAAAAACAGTTCAGAAATTGTTGCAAAGGCTTACTCGGTATTGTCTATGGCGTATTTAAAACTCAACAAAACAAACGAAGCTTTAAAAACTCTTGAAATTGCTCAAAGAAACACCAAAGATAAAAACCACAAAGCAAGACTCTTATATATAAAAGGTCAATTGTATGAAAAACAAAATGAAATAGATTCTGCAAAAAACTCTTTCAATAAAATTTTAAATTTTAAAAGAAAAATTTCAAGAAATATATATATAAATGCCAAGGTTAAAGCTCTTTTATATTCTGAGTCTCTTAACTCAAAAAAAGAGTTTTTGAAACTGATTAAAAATGAAGAAAACAAACCCTACTTAGATAAAATATATTACAATTACTCTAAACTTCTTTTCTCTACCGGTTCAGTTGCCATGGCAAAGAATTTTTTAAACATGTCAATAAAAGAAAACCCCGCTGATAAAAAATTAAAATCAAAAGCCTACATAAAGTTTTCAGAATTAAACTTTAACGACACAAATTTCTTAACGGCAGGAAGATATTTAGACAGTACACTTCAGGTTTTAGATAAAAAATCCAAAGAATTTTGGTTTTACGAAAGACAAAAGAAAGGAATTCAAAAAGTTGTTGATTTAGAAGAAAATCTAATTTTTTATGACAGTTTAATAAGGCTTTCAAGCTATGATAAAAAAAAGTTAGATGAAATTTTAAAATCAATCAGTACAGAAAACAAACAACAATCTGAAAAATCAAATTCAAACGAAGTAAGACAAGACAGAGTTTTTAAAAAAACTAATTTTTATTTTTACAACAACAAAATAGTCGCTTTTGGAATCAAATCTTTTAAGTCTGTTTGGGGAAACAGAGAACGTAATACCTATTGGAGATCTGAAAAGTCGATTTTAAAAAACAATATATCGCCCGATAACGCTGCAAACGAGAAGAGCTCCAATAAACCTGTTTCTAAAAACGAAACTCAGTTCTTAGAACTATATAAAGACATACCTTTTTCTGAATTTAAAAAAGATAGTCTTAATAATCTTATTGACTTATCTAAACTAGAGCTGGCAGAATTATACACTCTTAAGTACAAAAATTATAAGCTAGGAGAAACCGTTTTAACTCAATATTTATCTAAAGATCCAAATTCAAATAGAGCCACCAAAGCCAAATACTTGCTTTATAAACTATATAAAATTCAAAATAACAAAAAATATATAAAAATTAAAGAGGACATTATAGCTAGTGATTCACTTTCTAGATTTGCAAAAATTTTATTAAAAGATCCAGACATGTTAATGGATGAAAACAAATCTTTAGCACTTAGAGACAGTTTGGCTAAAATGTTTAACAATCAAGATTTTGAAAAAATTATAAAATCAGTAGACCTAAATATTGATATTGTTGAAAAAGAAGAAATTAAAGTCGATTTGGAATTACTTAGAGCTCAGTCTTATGGAAGATTGGAGGGCATAGAAAAGTACACTGAGCTTCTCAAAGAAATTTCAAAAAAATATTCAGAGAATAAAACCGCTATTGATTTAAACAAAACTATTTCTATGATTGGTAGAAAATGGAAAACCCCAATAAGCTTAAAAGCTTCAAAAGATTTCAAACTAATATTTATTGTTAATAATAGTGATTTAAATAAAAGTGAGATTTTAAAAATTAACAGCAAAATAAGTACTGAGTTAAACAGTATTAATAGAGTGTCTTTTGACGTTTACAACTATAAAAATCACCTAATAGTTATTCACGATTTTAAAAGTGAAGAAAAAGCAGAGGACACTGCCCTAAAAATAACCGTTCAAATTCCTGAATTACGACTTAAAAATAATTTTGTAGCTTTGTCTTCCCAGTATAAAAACATGCTGATTTACAAGACTTTAGACTTGGATTAATATTATGGCGTTTAATTTATCAAATAACAAACAGATGCAACAAAATAGAGAATCAAATAAAATTGATATAATAGAAAAAACAACAGTAATTGTAGGAAACATAACCTCTCAAGCTGATTTTAGAATTGACGGAAAAGTTGAAGGAACTATTTCAACATCTGGAAAAGTGGTAATTGGAGAAGAGGGAATTGTTTCTGGAAAGATCGTTTGTGAAAACTCAGATATTGCAGGGACTATCAAGGGGAACTTAGATGTTTCAGGAATTTTATCGTTAAAATCCTCAGCCAGAATTGAAGGCGAGGTTATTGCGGGTAAATTAGCCGTTGAGTCTGGAGCAAATGTCGATGCGAGCATTTCTATGAAAGGCGCAAAAAAAATGAAGGCTCTTTCTTCAACTGAAAAAACGCATTCTGAAAAAACAGCGTAACCCTTTTATTGTTTTTATTGGTCTTGTTACCCAAATGGGTGTTACAATTTTTTGTTCAGCTTCATTAGGAAAATATATTGACAGTAATTATAATTACGACAAAACCTTTACTGTTAGCTTGACTTTATTAGGAGTGGCGTTGTCGTTTTACATACTTATAAAACAACTAAAAAAAATAAATTAATTCTCAATAAAATTTCTTCTTTCTTAATTTTTGTTTTTTAGTTAATAACCTTACATTTGCGCACATATTTTAATCCAATAAGCAAGGCTTAAGTTGAAAAATTTAAAACATTCTACAATCATAATACTTACCTTGATTTTTGGGCTAACAATTTCTGCAGCTCCAATCGAAAACGAAACAAAAGATCCTAAAAAAGGAGGAGATCTTAAAACAGAAATAAAAGAATACATTACGCATCATTTAAAAGACAGCCACTCTTACTCAATTACATCTTGGATTGACAAAGAAACTGGTAAAAAAGTTTATATAGAAATTCCTCTTCCAGTTATTCTTTACGATAAAGGATTTCATTTTTTCATGTCTTCATCCTTAAAACACGGAAAGAAAGTTGTTGAAAGTAACGGAAACTATTACAAGTTAAATTATCACGACAGTAAAATATATAAAACCAACAAGGAAGGGGTCTTAGATTACGACAGTGATCATCACCCACTAAACGAAACACCTCTTGATTTTTCAATAACAAAAAATGTTGCTTCTATTATTATTGTTGCAATTTTAATGTTTTTGTTGTTTTCAGGACTGGCTAAATCATTTGCTAAAAATAAAGGGATTTCAAAAGGCTTAGGAAGATTTTTTGAACCAATAATACTCTACATAAGAGATGAAATTGCAATCCCAAATATTGGAGAAAAAAAATATAAAAACTATATGAGTTTTTTACTAACGGTTTTTTTCTTTGTTTGGTTTTTAAACATGTTAGGACTAACCCCATTAGGGGTTAACGTAACCGGAAATATAGCAGTTACTTTTTCGTTAGCGCTTCTTACCTTTATAATTACAAACTTCACAGCAAATAAAAGTTATTGGGGACATATTTTTTGGATGCCAGGAGTGCCTGTCCTTATAAAAATAGTATTGGCTCCAATAGAACTTTTAGGAGTTTTTATCAAGCCATTTTCACTGCTCATTAGATTATATGCTAATATTCAAGCAGGACACATAGTGTTATACAGTTTAATTGGGTTGATGTTTATTTTCAAAGGTTATGTTGGCTCAAGTTTATCGTTTGGACTAGCCTTTTTTATCTCGATTATTGAGATTTTAGTAGCGTTATTACAAGCTTATATTTTCACAATGCTATCAGCATTGTATTTTGGATTTGCAGTTGCGGAGGAGGATCATTAAAAAAGAATGTTTAATTAAAATTATATAAATATGGAAATACCAGTAATCGTAGGTGGAGGATTAGTAGTAATTGGAGTTGGAATTGGAATCGGACTGACGGGAAAGGGAGCTATGGAAGCTATCGGACGTCAGCCAGATGCTAGTGGAAAAATTCAAGTTGCTGCTCTTATTTTGGCTGCCCTTGTTGAAGGTATAGGCTTTGCTGCACTTTTTGCACTATAGTCAATTATCAAAACTTTTTACAGCACAGCTGACCCTGCGAAAGCGTGCTGTAAAAAGATAATTTAAATAACTAAAAAATGGAAAAACTAATAACAGAATTTTCGATTGGTTTGTTTTTTTGGCAAACAGTTATATTCATTTTCTTAATTCTATTACTTAAGAAATTTGCTTGGAAGCCTATTTTGGATGCAGTAAACGAAAGAGAAGAAGGAATAAAAAACGCATTGCTTTCTGCAGAAAAGGCTAAAGAAGAAATGGCTTCTTTACAATCAGACAATGAAGAAACCTTAAAAAAAGCTAGATCTGAAAGAGATTCTCTTTTAAAGGAAGCAAGAGAAATTAAACAACAGCTAATTGATGAGGCTAAAAGTGAAGCCAAAAATGAAGCAAAAAAAATTATTTCTCAAGCTCAAGAAACTATTCAAAATGAAAAAAATGCCGCTATAGTCGATTTAAAAAATCAAGTAGCAGGACTTTCAATTGATATTGCTGAAAAAGTTTTAAAAGAAAAATTATCTGATGATAAAGCTCAGATGAAATTGGTTAAAGATCTTGTTAAAGAAGTTACATTAAAATAAATGAAAACAAATAGAGCTGCAATTCGTTATGCTAAGGCATTAATTCTAGAATCTATTGAAAAAGACAATCTAGAGTCGATATATTCCGATATGCAAATAGTTCTTAATACATTTAAAGAAAATGAAAACTTACAATCTTTAGCTGAAAGCAGAGTTGTTAAGAACAGTATTAAATTAAGCACACTTAATTTAATATTTAAAGATCTTAGCAAACTTTCTATTAGCTTAATCAATGTTCTTTCAGAAAATAACAGAATTGATCTTTTAGAGATTATATCTTTTAAGTTTATTGAATTATACAAAGAACACAAAGGAATTCAATCGGCACTAGTAACAACTGCGGTTCCTTTAGACGAAGAGATGAAATCTCACGTATTAGAAATTATTTCTAAACTAACTAATAAGAATACAATTTTAACCAATAAAATAGACAATAGTCTAATTGGGGGGTTTGTATTAAGATTAGGAGATATTGAATATAATGCTAGTTTTAAAAACAAACTTAAAACTATAAAACAAGAATTTACAAAAAATACTAATTTATCAACATCATAGATTATGTCACAAATTAAACCTGCTGAAGTTTCAGCAATACTTAAAAAACAATTAACAGGATTAGACGCTTCTGCTTCGTTAGACGAAGTTGGAACAGTATTACAAGTAGGTGATGGAATTGCCAGAGTTTACGGATTATCCAATGTTCAGTACGGCGAACTAGTTCAGTTTGATTCTGGACTTGAGGGAATTGTACTTAACCTTGAGGAAGACAATGTAGGAGTTGTTTTGCTCGGTCCCTCTAAAGAAATTAGTGAAGGTGATACTGTAAAAAGAACACAAAGAATTGCTTCTATTAATGTTGGAGAAAAAATAGTAGGAAGGGTTGTAAACGCACTTGGGAAACCTATTGATGGCAAAGGAAATATTGAAGGTGAATTATTTGAAATGCCTCTTGAAAGAAAAGCTCCTGGTGTTATTTTCAGACAGCCAGTAAATGAGCCATTACAGACAGGTATAAAATCTATTGACGCAATGATTCCCGTTGGCCGTGGACAAAGAGAATTAGTAATTGGCGATAGACAAACCGGAAAAACAACTGTTTGTATTGATACAATTTTAAATCAGAAAGAATTTTATGATGCAGGAGAGCCTGTTTATTGTATTTATGTTGCTATTGGGCAAAAGGCATCAACAGTTGCAGGAATTGCAAAAACTCTTGAAGACAAAGGCGCTATGGCTTACACTACTATTGTGGCTGCTAACGCTTCAGATCCTGCACCAATGCAAGTTTACGCTCCTTTTGCTGGAGCTGCAATTGGAGAATATTTTAGAGATACAGGAAGACCTGCACTTATTATATATGATGATTTATCAAAACAAGCTGTAGCATATCGTGAAGTGTCACTTTTATTAAGAAGACCACCAGGTAGAGAAGCTTACCCTGGAGATGTTTTCTATTTACACTCAAGATTATTAGAAAGATCTTCAAAAGTAATAGCAGATGATGCAATTGCAAAAGACATGAACGATTTACCTTCTTCTTTAAAATCTGTGGTAAAAGGAGGCGGATCTTTAACTGCGTTACCAATTATTGAAACACAAGCTGGAGATGTTTCTGCCTATATTCCAACTAATGTAATTTCCATTACTGATGGTCAAATATTTTTGGAATCTAATCTTTTCAACTCTGGTGTAAGGCCAGCAATTAACGTTGGTATATCAGTTTCAAGGGTTGGTGGTTCTGCTCAGATCAAGGCCATGAAAAAAGTATCAGGAACGCTAAAATTAGATCAAGCTCAGTTTAGAGAACTTGAAGCTTTTGCTAAATTCGGATCTGATTTAGACGACGCTACATTAAATGTTATAGAAAAAGGAAAAAGAAATGTAGAAATTTTAAAACAAGCACAAAACGATCCATTTACTGTTGAGGATCAAGTAGCAATTATTTTTGCAGGTTCAAAAAATTTACTTAGAAAAGTTCCTGTCAATAAGGTAAAAGAATTTGAACGAAAATATATTGACTTTTTAAATGCAAAACATAAAAAGACAATGGAGACAATTAAATCAGGAAAATTAACTGATGATGTTATAAGCGTTTTAACTAAGACTGCCGATGAACTAAGCTCTACCTATTAAAAGAATAATTAATGGCAAATCTTAAAGAAATTAGAATTAGAATTGGGTCTGTGTCTTCAACGATGCAGATAACTAGTGCTATGAAAATGGTTTCTGCAGCTAAATTAAAAAAAGCTCAAGATGCTATTACAGCAATGAGACCTTACTCAAACAAGCTTTCTGAACTAATGCAAAGTTTCAGTGGAGCTAGCGGCGGCGGGGGTAAATCTTACACAGAAAACCGAACACTTAAGAAAGTTTTAGCTGTAGTTATAAGCTCTAACAGAGGATTGTGTGGCGCTTTTAATGCAAACATAGCAAAGGAAGCATTGGTGTTTAAGTCAAAAGAGAAATTTAAAAACTCACAAATTGATTTTCTAACAATTGGAAAAAAAATTAATGATACCCTTTCCAAAACTGAAACAATAATTCAAAACGACAGTGACGTTTTTGAAGAATTAAACTATGATAACGTTGGTAAAATTGCGGATGAATTAATGAATCGTTTTATTTCCAACGATTACGATCACATAGAAATCATATACAACTCATTTAAAAATGCTGCAACTCAGATAATTAAATCCGAACAGTTTTTACCTATTCCTCTAAAAGAAAATGAAGGATCAGATAATTTAGACTATATTTTTGAACCTTCGCTTGAAAGTATTGCAAATACTTTAATTCCTAAATCTTTAAAAATTCAATTGTTTAAAGCGATTAGAGATTCTTTTGCAAGTGAACACGGAGCAAGAATGACAGCAATGCATAAAGCTACTGATAATGCCTCTGAACTTAGAGACGAACTTAAGCTTACTTACAACAAAGCAAGACAAGCCTCAATTACAAACGAAATATTAGAAATTGTTGGTGGAGCAGAAGCTTTAAACAACTAGAATAAGATTACTGTTTTATCAATTATGGTATTAAAAATAGTCAATAAGTCGAATAATAAACTCCCGGAATATGAAACTGAACTTTCAGCCGGAATGGACGTTAGAGCATTTATTGAGAACCCAATAAACTTAAAACCGTTAGAGCGAACACTTGTAAAAACGGGGCTATATGTGGAATTAGAGAAAGGATTTGAAATTCAAGTTAGACCAAGAAGCGGTTTAGCTCTTAAAAAAGGAATAACTGTATTAAACTCTCCTGGGACAATTGACGCAGATTACAGAGGTGAAATAGGTATTATACTTATTAATCTTTCAAAAGAAAATTTTATTATTAATTCAGGAGACAGAATAGCTCAGCTTGTAGTCTGCAAGTATGAACAACCAATAATAAAGCTTAGTGATTCTCTAGGGGAAACCAAAAGAGGTAAAAAAGGATTTGGAAGCACAGGCGTAAATTAAACATTATGAAGCTAATAATTCCTATGGCCGGCAGAGGATCTAGATTAAGGCCTCATACTTTTACAACCGCAAAACCACTTGTTAAAATAGCTGGCAAGAGTATTTTAGCTCAATTAATAAAAGATGCTGTCAAGATGATTGATGAACCTGTTGAAGAAATGGCTTTTATAGTTGGAGACGAATCTTTTTTTGGAGATCAAATTATTCAAGAGCTAAAATTATTAGCAAAAAAGTACAATTCAATCGCTACAATCTACAGACAGCTTAACCCTCTTGGAACTGGTCATGCAATTATGTGTGCAGAAAAATCTTTAAGCGGAAAAGCTCTAATAATTTATCCAGACACATTAATAAAAACTAATGAGCCTTTTGATAAGGAAGCAGATGCTGTTATATGGACAAAGGAGGTTGAGAATCCTGAAGCTTATGGAGTTGTTAAATTAAATGAAAAAGGTAACGTCACTGATTTAGTGGAAAAACCTACTGAATTCGTTTCAAACCTTGCCGTTATCGGTCTTTATTATTTTAAAGAAATTTCACAACTCAAAAATCAACTTCAAAAAGTTATTGAAGAAAATTTAATGAACTCAGGTGAATATCAAATTAATGACGGGCTATTAAAGATGATGAGTAATGGAAAAACATTTAAAGTTGGGAAAGTATCAGCATGGCTAGATTGTGGAAATGTTAAAAGCTCAATTAACTCAAACAAAGAAATGCTTAATTTTCATAAAAATGATAAATTAGAATTGATTTCAAGTAACATTAAATTAATTAATTCAAATATTATTGAGCCAGTATTTATTGGTGAAAATGTAATTATTACAAACTCAACAATAGGGCCACATGTGTCAATATATAAAGACACTAACATCTCTAATTCCAAACTAGTAAACTCTATAATCGGAGAGAATTCGGAAATACTAAATGCTGACATTAAAGGCTCTATGATTGGTAATAATTGTAAATATAACGGCAATTATAAATCTATAAATATTGGAGATTTCAGCGAGTTGATTTAACTTGCTGTAATGAGAAAAATAATTTTTGTCTTTTTTCTATTTATATCTAGTTGTAATTTAACTAAGAGCTCAAGCTCAAGTGCAGCTTTAAAAAAAATACCAACAAAAATTTTAAAAGAAAAAATAGAAAACAATAAAACTAAATTTTCTTATTTAATGTTGCGTTCACAAGCAACGATTGTCAATAACGGATCTACAAATCAATTTAATCTTTCAATTAGATTAAAAAATCAGGAAAAAATTTTAATAAGCGGATCTCTTTTAATTCCACTATTTAAGGGATTGCTTTCTAAAAATGATTTTGCATTTTACGAAAAGCTTAACAAATCCTTTTATAACGGTAATTACGATTATATCTCAGATTTGTTAAACTTTGATTTTTCATTAAGCTCATTTCAAAATTTAATTACAGGGAAACCTATTGTTAATTTAGAAAATCAAAAATTAAAGCAAAGTTTTGAAAACAAAAACTATGTGTTAAGTTCATACGACAGAAAATCTAATCTGTATCAAATGTATTATTTTGAGCCCCTTACATTCAATTTAAAAAAACAGGTTCTCACAGATAAAAATAAAAAAAGACTAACAATCGAATATCGAGATTACAAGGTAATTGAAAATAATTTTTTGCCACAAAAAATTATAATAATCACAAAAAATAACGATAAGGAATTAAAAATAAGTCTCAATTCTAAAATCAGAAGAATTAATGAAAAAATTTCTTTTCCATTTAAAATACCTAACGGATATAAAAAGCTTCGATTATGAATTTTGTGAAAGCCCTGCAGTGTTCACTATTAATAGCTATCATAATAAGCTTCGATTCCTTACACGCTCAAAAATCTACACAAAAACAATTAGAAGAAAAAAAAGCCCTTTTAAACAAGGAATTAAAAGTAATAAACGCTTTACTTTTTACTAATAAACAAAAAAAAACAGCTGTATTTAATGATGTTGAAAATTTAAATTATAAGATAGAAAGAAAGCAAGAACTAATTAAACTTACAAATCAGCAAATAAATTTGTTAAATCTTGAGATAGATATAAATTCCGAATCTTTAGACAAACTTGAGACTGACCTTTTTGAGGTAAAGGAGGCTTATAAAGAAATGATTCTAAAATCTTTTAAATCTAAATCAGGGAAAAACAGATTAATGTTTATTCTTTCTTCCGAAACTTTCTTTCAAGCACTAAAACGCACTCAGTACATAAAGCAATATTCAATATTTAGAAAAAATCAGGCCAAAAAAATAGAATTAATCTCTAAACAGCTTAACGAATTAAAAAAAGAACTACTTTATAAAAGAGATATAAAAACAGATTTACTAACAAAAAACAGATCAACTCAAAAAACATTGGAGCTGGAAAAAAAAGAAGCAAATAATATAGCTTATAAACTAAGAAATCAAGAAAAAAAATACAAAAGGAATATTTTAGCCAAACAAAAAGAAAGTCAAAAAATAGACAAAGAAATAGACAAGTTAATTAGAGAAGCTATCGCTAGATCAAACAAAAACAAATCAATTAAAAACTCCAAAAGCTTTACATTGACACCAGAAGCCAAAGCTTTGGCAAAAAAGTTTGAATCAAACAAAGGGAAATTGCCATGGCCGGTTTCAAGGGGGGTTGTCATTCAAAAGTTTGGAACACAGCCTCATCCTGTGGTAAAAACAGCTAAAATAAAAAGTAATGGAATTGTAATCGCAACAGAAAAATCTCAAAAAGTAAAAACTATTTTTGAAGGCAGCGTACTTTCAGTTCTACAGTTTAGAGGAAGTAATCCAACTGTATTGATTCAGCACGGAAACTACATAACAGCATATAAAAACCTTTCCAAAGTATTTGTTAACAAAGGAGATAAGGTGAGTTCTAATCAATATATTGGCGAAGTTTTTACGAATTCTTCAACAGGAAAATCATCTATTCAGTTCAGTATATTTCAAAAAACTACCGCACTAAACCCTTTGTCATGGATTTTAAGAATGAATTAAATTATTTATAGTTCAAAGCCATCTTGGCTAAGTACTTTCCAAGAATGTCAAATTCTAAATTAACCTCATCTCCTTTTTTTAAATTTTTAAAACTTGTGTGCTTATAAGTGAACGGAATAATAGCGACTTTAAATTGATTTGGTCTTGAGTCAATAACGGTTAAACTAACTCCGTTAACAGCAATAGACCCTTTTTCAACAGTTATGTTATTGGATTTTTGGTATTCAATTATAAATTCCCAGCTTCCATTTTTTTCTTCAACATCAATACATTTACCAATTTGGTCAACATGACCTTGAATCATGTGACCATCTAATCTATCTCCAATTTTCATAGCTCTTTCCAAATTGATGACATCGTTAATCTTCCAGCTTCTGATTGTAGTTTTGTTTATTGTTTCTTCAATGGCAGTTACCGTATATAATTTATTGTTTATTTCAACTACAGTTAAACAAATACCATTATGTGATACACTTTGATCTATTTTTAGTTCAGAAGTAATTTCACTTGACAAGGTAATGTCAAGGTTGTTTTTAGAGTTTTTAATGTCAACTATTTTAGCCAGCTGTTCAACAATTCCTGTAAACATGATTATTAATTTATATCTTTAAATATTTGATAAAAATAATAATAATAAAAGAACAAATTACATGAAGAATGAAACTTTGCCTATTGTAGGAATTTCTTGTGGAGATCCAAATGGAATAGGAATAGAAGTGATTTTAAAATCTTTAACAGATAAGAGAATATTAAGTTTTTTTACCCCAGTAATATTTTGCAATAATCAATTAATCTCTAGCCAAAAAGAACACCTAAATCTTGAGCTAAATCAAATAAAAATCAATATAAATCAAAACCCAGTTAGCGGAAAAGTTAATATAATAAATGTTTGGGAAGATGATTTTGTAACAGAATTTGGTAAGCCAACAAAGGAATCTGGAACAAAGTCTTTTTTATCTCTTCAAGAAGCCGTTAAGGCCTTAATGAATAATAAAATTGATTTATTGGTTACTGCTCCAATTAATAAAAATAATATTCAAAGTGAAAAATTTAAGTTTCCAGGTCACACGGACTATTTGGCAAAACAGCTGGGTGGAGAAAGCTTAATGTTTATGATTTCTGATGAATTGAAAATAGGCTTGATAACAGACCACGTTCCATTAAAAGAAATTAGTACGCATGTTACAAAACAGAGAATAGAACAAAAATTTTCTTTAATTAACGAATCTTTAAAAAAAGATTTTGGAATTCAAATACCGAAAATTGCAGTTCTTTCAATTGATCCTCATGTTGGTGACGGAGGAGTAATAGGAAAGGATGATCGAGACATATTAAAGCCAGTATTATTAGAAATTGCATCAAAAAATAATCTAGTTTTTGGGCCATTTTCAAGTGATAGTTTTTTTGGTTCGGGACAATACAAAAAATATGACGCAGTTTTAGCCATTTATCACGACCAAGGCCTTATCCCTTTTAAAACCTTGTCTTTTGGCTCAGGAGTTAATTACACTGCCGGCCTAAATAAAGTAAGAACCTCTCCTGACCACGGAACAGGCTATGATATTGCAGGCAAGGGGCTTGCTGATTCAACGTCTTTTAAAAATGCAATTTTTTCTGCAATAGAAATTTTAAAATCTAGACAGCTGTTTGAAGATTTAAACAAAAATCCATTAAACTTGTCTAATTCTAAAACAGGAAAAAAATAGGCTGTTAAAATTATAATATTTCTTATATTCGCAGGCTCAAACTTAGCATTATGCAGTTTTTAAATCAGTTTGTAATTAGTTTTACTGGACTTAAAGAAGGAGAGCATGAGTATAAGTTCGAGTTAGAAAACGAGTTCTTTGAACATTTTGAATATAATGATTTTAATAGTTGCAAAATAGGTGCAACAGTCATTTTGAATAAAAAATCTAATTTATTAGAGTTTAATTTTTATTCCAAAGGTAAGATTAACCTAAACTGTCATGTTTCCAACGAGCCTTTTGATTACTCTCAGGCGCATAATATGAAATTGGTTGTAAAATTTAGCTCTGAACAGTCAGATGATAATGAAGAACTTTTGGTTTTGCCGGTTGGTCAAACACAAATAAATATTGGAAAATACTTATTTGAAATGATAGTGTTATCTTTACCTATTAAAATTATTCATCCTGGTGTAAAAGACGGCTCTTTAGAAACAGAAACGTTAAAAAAACTAAGGGAGTATGAATCAAATGTTCTAGAGAAAAACGATAAAAGCGATCCCAGATGGGACAAATTAAAAGATTTAATATAAAATATTATGGCACATCCTAAAAGAAAAATTTCCAAAACTAGAAGAGACAAAAGAAGAACACACTACAAAGTTTCAGATTCTCAGATAGCTACATGTAAAACTACGGGAGAAGCTCATTTATACCATAGAGCTCATTGGCATGAAGGTAAATTATACTACAGAGGTAAAGTTTTGATAGACAATACAGTAGAAGCAGAAGCTTAATATATTTTTGAAAAAAATGGTGTTTTTGGCCATTTTTTTACATTTTTTTGCCATTTTTTGCCATTTTTTTGCCATTTTTGATCAAAATTCTAAATAACGAGCTTGAAAAAAATTAATGCTTCAATAACTGCAGTAGGGTCTTTTTTGCCGGAAAAAATTTTGAATAATGCAGATTTAGAAAAAATCGTTGATACTAATGACGAGTGGATAACTACTCGAACCGGAATAAAAGAAAGAAGAATTTTAGATAAAGGCATAGGAACTTCACACATGGCAATTCAAGCCGCTAACACCATAATTAAAAAGAAAAAATTAGATCCTACAGAAATTGACTTAGTCGTTGTAGCTACTATAACACCAGATATGCACGCAACCGCAACTGCAGCGTATGTTGCTTCTGAAATAGGCGCATCTAACGCATTTGGATTTGATATTAGCGCAGCTTGTTCGGGATTCTTGTATGGTTTGTCTACTGCATCTGCATTTATTGAATCAGGCAGATATAAAAAAATTATTTTAATTGGAGCTGATAAAATGTCTTCAATAGTTGACTATTCTGATAGAAATACGTGTATTATTTTTGGGGATGGTGCTGGGGCCGTTTTATTAGAGCCTAACATTGAGGGTTACGGTGTTAAAGATGAATATTTACGTTCAAATGGGTCAAATAGAGATTTGCTTAGAATTGAAGCTGGAGGATCTCAAACACCCACAACAAAGAATACGGTAAAAGAAAAAAAACATTTTATATATCAAGACGGTAAAAACGTCTTTAAACATGCAGTTTCAAATATGTCAGACGCTTCTGATCAAATCATGAAACGCAATAATTTAACACATTTAGATGTAAATTATTTAGTTGCACACCAAGCTAACAAAAGAATTATTGACGCTACATCTAAAAGAATGGGTATTAAGGACGAAAAGGTCTTAATGAATATTCATCGATATGGTAATACTACCGCAGCAACAATTCCTTTGCTTTTATTCGATTTTGAATCTAAGTTTAAAAAAGGAGATAACATTATTTTTGCCTCTTTTGGAGCAGGCTTCACTTGGGGAGCTATGTATTTAAAATGGGCCTATAACCAATAATTATTTTATTATGAACATTAAGGAAATTCAACAGTTAATCAAATTTGTAGCAAAATCAGGAGTAAGTGAAGTAAAAATTGAATCAAAAGATTTAAAATTAAGTGTTAAAACTGGAGCCTCAGGAAAACTTGTTTCACATACAGAACCAGTATTACTAAATACGCAGCCATTAGTTCAAAATGTTTTATCAGAAACTTACTCTGAACCAGAAAAAGTTCAGGCTTCCGACACTTCCGAAGACAATCATTTAATCACTATCAAGTCACCTATTATCGGAACTTTTTATAGAAAGCCCTCGCCAGACAAGCCTAATTTTATTGAAATAGGAGATTCAATAAAGGAAGGAAGCGTATTGTGTGTAGTTGAGGCTATGAAACTTTTCAACGAAATAGAATCGGAATATTCAGGAAAAATTGTTAAAATTCTTGTTGATGACGCATCACCAGTTGAATTCGACCAACCGTTATTTGTAGTCGACCCTTCTTAATCATATACTTATGTTTAAAAAAATATTAATTGCTAACCGAGGCGAAATTGCGTTACGAATTATAAGAACTTGTAAGGAAATGGGTATTAAAACCGTGGCGGTTTACTCTGTAGCTGATGAGGAAAGCTTACATGTTAAATTTGCTGATGAAGCGGTTTGCATTGGCCCAGCTAATAGTGCAGACTCGTATTTAAAAATACCAAATATTATTGCGGCAGCTGAAATTACTAATGCGGATGCTATTCATCCAGGATACGGTTTTCTTTCTGAAAATGCTAGATTTTCCAAAATATGTGATGAACATAAAATTAAATTTATTGGAGCTTCTGCAGAAATGATTGAAAGAATGGGCGACAAAGCTTCTGCAATTGCAACAATGAAAGAAGCTGGTGTTCCAACAATTCCAGGATCTGGAGGAATTATCGAGACTTTTGATAAAGCTAAAAAAATAGCTAAAAAAATAGGGTACCCAGTAATGATAAAAGCAACTGCAGGTGGTGGAGGAAAAGGAATGAGAGCAGTTTGGAATGAAGAAAGCTTTTTAGATTTATGGGAAAGTGCAAAACAAGAAGCATTTGCATCATTTGGAAACGATGGAATGTACATGGAAAAGTTAGTTGTAGACCCTAGACATATTGAAATACAAATTGTAGCAGATAAATTTGGAAAAGCTTGTCATTTGTCTGAAAGAGATTGCTCTATACAAAGAAGACATCAGAAATTGACAGAAGAAACACCTTCTCCATTTATGACTGACAGTTTAAGAGAAAAAATGGGTAAAGCAGCTGTTAAAGCCTCCGAATATATCAAATACGAAGGAGCAGGAACAATTGAATTTTTAGTAGACAAAAACAGAAATTTTTATTTCATGGAAATGAATACTAGAATTCAAGTTGAGCATCCAATTACCGAGCAAGTTATTGACTATGATTTGATTAAAGAACAAATTAAAGTTGCTTCTGGAGTAAGGGTTTCAGGAGAACATTATTTTCCTAATCTTCATTCAATCGAATGTAGAATAAACGCAGAAGATCCGTTTAAAGGATTTAGACCCTCGCCAGGCAAAATAACTAACCTCCATTTGCCGGGGGGTCACGGAGTTAGATTGGACACGCATGTTTACAGTGGCTATATTATTCCTCCTAATTATGATTCTATGATTGCTAAATTAATTGTAACTGCTCAAAATAGAACAGACGCAATTGATAAAATGCGAAGAGCTTTAGATGAATTTATTATTGAAGGAATAAAAACAACTATTCCATTTCATAGACAATTAATGGATCATCCAGACTATATTTCCGGGAATTACACCACGAAGTTCATGGAAGATTTTGAAATTGAAGAAAAATAGATTAGAGGAATTTGGCAACTACTTTTTCAGCTATTTGGACAGCATTTGTTGCTGCACCCTTTCTCAGATTATCAGCAACTACCCATAGATTTAATGCTTTTTCATGAGAAAAATCTTTTCTTATTCTTCCAACAAAAACTTCATCTTTGTTTTTTGAGTATAAAGGCATCGGATAACTTAGGGTTTCAATATCATCTTTAACTATAACGCCCGAAGCTTCTTTCAATAAACCTACAATGTCTGAAATATTAAATGAGTTTTCTAACTCGATGTTTATTGATTCACTATGCCCACCCATAACAGGAATTCGTACAGCAGTAGCGCTAACACTAATTGAAGAATCTAATATTTTATGCGTTTCGTTTGAAAGCTTCATCTCCTCTTTAGTATATCCATTTTCTAAAAAATCATCACAATGAGGAATTGCATTTTGATGAATTTTATAATTATATGCCATTTCTCCCTCAACACCTTTGTATTCGTTTTCTAGCTGTTTTAAAGCCTTAACACCTGTTCCAGTAATAGATTGATAAGTTGAGACAATAACTCTTTTAATTTTATATTTTTTATGAATTGGAGCGAGAACCATTAGCATTTGAATTGTTGAGCAGTTTGGGTTTGCAATTATTTTGTCAGTTTCTTCAATTTCAGAACCATTAATTTCAGGAATAATTAATTTTTTTAAAGGATCCATTCTCCATGCAGAGGAATTATCAATTACAATTGTTCCGACTTCTGCGAATTTAGGAGCCCATAACAATGAAGTTTCGCCTCCAGCCGAAAAAATAGCTATTTCTGGTTTTTTTTGAAGAGCTTCATCTAAGCCAATAACAGAATAATCTTTACCACAGTATGAAATAATTTTCCCAATTGAATTTTTGGACGCAACAAGAAGAAGTTCATCAAAATGTAAATTCCTTTCTTTAATAACATCCAGCATCACATTCCCAACCATACCTGTAGCACCTATAATTGCAATTTTCATTTTTTTAATTTTAAACAAAAATAAATATTTATGATTAAGGAGATTGCGACCTACGCAAATAAGTCAATTTTAAAACAAAAAGTTAAAAATATAACACTATTTAATTACAACTCTTTTAATTCTTCTGGAAATAGAACTAATTAGTTCATAGGAAATAGTGTTTGCCTTTTTTGAAAATTCTTCTGCTGAATAAGAGTTGTCATCAAAGAATACGACTTCATCTCCTTCTTTACATTTAATTTCAGTGACATCTATCATTAACATGTCCATGCAAACATTGCCAACTATTTTAGCCATTTTATCTCCAAGAAGTACTTCTCCTTTTTTATTTCCGTACTGTCTTCCAATTCCGTCTGCATGACCAATTGGAAGAGTAGCAATAACAGAATTTGCTTTGGCAGTAAAGCCTTTATTGTATCCAACAGAACTTCCTGCTTTAATTTCATGAATTTGAGATATTATTGTTTTTAATGACAATACAGGCTTCAGGTTGTTTTCATATTTTATGTCATTCCCGAATCCGTATAATCCAATGCCAGACCTTACCATATCAAACTGATATTCAGAAAAGTTTAAAATTCCAGACGTATTTAAAAGATGTTTTTTTAAAGGAGTTGTTAATTTGTTTTCTAAAGCTTTATCAATTGAAATAAACTCTTTAATTTGTTTTTCAGTATATTTTTTTTCATCTAAATCCTCAGAAGCACCAAGGTGAGAGAAGATATATTTTGGAAGATTCGGCTTAATTAGCTGTGAGAGTTTGTCTATATCTTTTTTTAAAAATCCAAGCCTGTTTAATCCAGTATTGAATTTTATTTGATACGGGTAGGATGTTTTATTTTTGTTTTTTAAAGCTTCAATAAAAAAAGATAAAATTCTAAAAGAGTAAATGCTTGGCTCCAATTGATTCAGTATTATTTCTTTAAAATCGTTTTCTTGAGGATGTAAAACAAGAATAGGAATTTTAATCCCAAATTTTCTTAAATCAACTCCTTCTTGAGTATAAGCAACAGCTAAATAATTAACTCCTAGTTGTTCTAATTCTTTAGACACAACTCTTGAGTCGCTCCCATATGAAAACGCCTTTACAACCGCCATAAATTTAGTTTGGGAATTTATTTGGGATTTTAAATAATCTAAATTATTTTTTAAGTTTTTAAGCTTAATCTCTACAGTTGTTTCTTTAATAGACATTATTATAACTTTCTTTTATTCATTTTTTTAATGAAAACCTCTCTGGATAAAGGCTCATATTCTTTTTTTTCACCAATTAAAACCAAATCTTTACTCTTCTCTTTTCTAAAGCTGTATCCAGCAGAATTTCCTGTTTCAACACATATTGCATGAACTTTTTTAACTTCTTCTGCACAGGCCATTAAATTAGGCATTGGTCCAAAAGGATTCCCTTCATAATCCATGTCAAGCCCAGCCACAATTACTCTGTAACCATCGTTAGCAAGCGTATTACAAACTTCAACAAGCGACTGCTCAAAAAACTGAGCCTCATCAATACCAATCACATCTAATCCTTTACAATTTTTTAAAATCTCTTCAGAATTGGAAATTATTGTTGCTGAAATTTCGTTTTTAGCATGAGAAATTATTTTATTATTGGGACTTCTAGAATCTGTTTTTGGCCTGAAAACTTTATATTTTTTTCCAGCTAATTCAACTTTTTTGATTCTTCTAATTAATTCTTCAGTTTTTCCAGAAAACATAGATCCGCAAACCACCTCTAATCTTCCTTTAAACTCATACTTTTTATTCATCTAATTAATATTTATTGAAATCTTATACAAAGTACTTAACTTTAAAGATTCGACAAAGGTCCAAAAATTAATTCAACATGGCAAAACTATATATTGTTCCAACTCCAATTGGAAATTTAGAAGATTTTACCTTTAGAGCGATTAATATTTTAAAGGATGTGAATTTGATTCTATGTGAAGACACAAGAAGAAGCAAAAAATTACTAATTCATTATAATATTGAAACGCCACTACGTTCACATCACAAATTTAATGAGCACAAAGAGATAGGAAAAATTGTAGACAAAATTTTGTCAGGAGAAAAAATTGCATTGATATCAGACGCGGGTACACCCGGAATTTCTGACCCTGGTTTTTTAGCTGTTAGAACATGTCTCGAAAATAATATTCAAGTAGAATGTTTGCCAGGTGCAACAGCGTTGATACCAGCTCTTGTGAATAGCGGAATTCCTTTTGACAAGTTTGTGTTTGAAGGGTTTTTACCTTTAAAAAAAGGAAGAAAAACTAGACTTGAAAAGCTTTCTGAAGAAAAAAGAACAATGATTTTTTACGAGTCTCCTCACAAGCTTTTAAAAACATTAAACGATTTTAGTAATAGTTTTGGTTCCGACAGAAAAGTTTCAATTTCCAGAGAACTCACTAAAATATATGAGGAAACGATTCGTTTAAGTTTAGAGGAGAGTATTAAATTATTCAATGAAAAACCTCCAAAAGGAGAATTTGTAATAATTGTCGAGGGATGTAAAAATTAATAATGAATTGGGTTATAAAAGAAAATGTCGATAACGAGTTTGTAAGTACACTTTCAAAGGAATTAAACATCTCTCCTATCTTGTCTTCAATGCTTATCAAAAGAGATATTAAAACTTTTGATCAAGCAAAAACATTTTTTCGACCAAACTTTGAGATGCTACACGACCCTTTTTTAATGAAAGATATGAGTATTGCGGTTGAAAGAATTCAAAAAGCTGTAGAAAAAAAAGAATCTATAATGATTTTTGGAGATTATGATGTTGACGGCACTAGCTCTGTTGCCTTACTTTCTTTATACTTGGAATCACTTGGGCTGTGTGTTACAAAATACTTGCCTGATAGAAAAAACGAAGGGTATGGCATTTCCATCAATGCAATAGATAATGCACTCAAGAAGAAACAAAAACTAATTATAGCTTTAGATTGCGGAATAAAAGCTCATAAACAAGTAGAATACGCCAAAAAAAAAGGAATAGAGTTTATAATATGCGATCATCATAATCCAGAAAAAAATATTCCTAAAGCTTTAGCCGTCTTAAACCCAAAGAGAAAAGACTGTGGATATCCATACAAAGAGTTGTGCGGATGTGGAGTAGGATTTAAATTAGTTCAAGCAATAGAGTCTAGGCATTCAAATGACAATCAAATTATAAATTATTTAGATTTAGTTGCTTTAGCCATTGCAGCAGATGTTGTTCCGTTAACTGGAGAAAATAGAGTCTTGGCTTTTATTGGCCTTCAAATTATTAATTCAAACCCTAAATTGGGAATTCATTGTCTTCTAAAGAAAAATATTAAAAAAGAATACACGATAAGTGATTTAATGTATTATGTTGGCCCAAGAATAAATGCAGCAGGACGAATCAAACACGCATCATTGGCGCTGGAACTGTTAATGTGCAATGAAATAAATTCTGCAGAAAAATTAGCTTTAGAAATAGATGAATTAAACACCTCAAGAAGAGAAATTGAGAAGGACATAACTAATCAGGCAATTGATCAGGTTGAGAATTCAAGCAAAAAACTAAATTCTATTGTTGTTTTTGATTCAGATTGGAATAAAGGAGTTATTGGAATTGTTGCCTCTAGGCTTGTAGATAAATATTATAAACCATCAATAGTTTTTTGCGAGTCTTCTGAAGGGTTTTTAACGGCTTCAGCTAGATCAATTAAAGGGTTAGATCTTTACTCAGTAATTAGTCAGTGTAAGGAATACATTGATCAGTTTGGAGGGCATAAATACGCTGCTGGACTTACAATCAAAAAAGAAAATTTAGAGGGATTTAAAAAACGTTTTGAAAATATTGTTTCGCAGACAATTGATAATAATGTTTTTGAACAGGAATTATTAATTGAATCAAAGATTAATTTGAGTGAGATTACTCCTAAATTTTTTAGAATTTTAAAACAATTTGAACCGTTTGGCCCAGGAAATAAATCTCCTGTTTTTTTATCTGAAAATCTACAAATAAAAGGGAAGCCTTTGGAGCTTGGGAAAGAAAAAGAACATATAAAACTTAATCTTACTCAAGACAATAAAAATTCATATTCATCTATAGGGTTTTGGTTTTCTAATAAATTCAATAACCTTGAAAACAAAGAAAATTTTTCAGCAGTTTTTAATATTGATGAAAATAATTGGAAAGATCGTTCTAGTATTCAATTAAAATTAAAAGACTTAAAATAAAAAAAGCCCCTTTTTCAAGAGGCTTTTTTTAATAAACAGAAACTCTGTTTTTATTAGAATCTGTAAGTGAACCCTACATTCCAAGTTCTACCCCATCCAGGGAAAACTTTGTTTCTTGTATTAACACCTAAGTAAGTACTATCCCCAGGTCCAGCCTCATAGTTTGTAGCTGATTCTGCGAAGTAATAATTATCAAAGATATTGTTTATGTTGGCTCTTAGGTAAACAGTTTCACCTGCAACATCTAGCTTGTAAGAAGCTCCAAAGTCAAACAGGTCATATGAGGGAAGCATCATTGCCTCATCTTCAGGGCTAGTGAAATCTTCTACATTAAAATCTGCATATAAGTCAGAAGCCGTAAACATGCTAATGTTAAACTTAAATAGATCAGAAGGAGTAACAACTAAATTAACTCTTGAAGTTGTTTGAGCAGCATCTCCAACCTTAACTCCATCTAGATAAATTACACTGCTTCCTAGTAATGTATTACTTGAATCAAAGACATCTGCAGTTACATCCCCTCCGTATTCGTAGTTTCCTAATGTAAGCATACCTTCTACTTTAACAAATGGGCTAATTTCATAAACTCCATCAAATTCAATTCCAGTGTGTACTTGTTCTATTCCATAGTAATTAGCATTACCATTCACTCCATCAACTCTTACTCCATCTCTTAGGAATCTGTCTTTCCAAGTCGTTTTATAAATGTTAATGTTGAAATTAAAGTTACTAGATCTGTATCCGTATCCAGCCTCTAAACCAACAACTTCTTCATTTCTCAAATCAGGATTAAGATTGTTTCCATAATTAATATAAACAGCATCAAAGTTTGGTTGCTTAGAGTAAGTCCCTGCATTAACATAAACATTGCTTTTAGCATTAATGTTATAGTTTGCACCACCTTTTATATTTCCTCCACTAATGTTTTTCCAATCAGTTTTTTGATTTCCAGGGGTTTCGTTAAAAAACTCTTCTCTTTGGAAACCTTGATTAGACACAGCTCCTTGAACAAATACAGAAAGATCGTCATTGCTGTATTCTAATTGACCAAACACACCGCTCCATCTCACAAACCCATCATTGTGATAATCAATTTTTTCTTCATTATCAGTGTCTTTAAAGACATTCCATAAATCGCTCACATTAGATCCGTATGTAGTAGTTCTAACAGCGCTTCCGCCAGAATAATTTACATTATCAAAATCTCTGTATCCGTCAGCACCTAAAAGGTGATCTAATCTTCTGTAGTGTATACCTCTATAATTTCTTAAATCAACTCCAAAATCTAAAGTTAATTTATCAGAAAGTTCTTTCTTTAAATTGATAAGACTACCAACAAAGTTGTGTGAGTTTACAGAAGCTCTTCTTACAAAACCGTTTCTTTTTACACCATCAACTCTTTCGTCCTGGTCGTTCACAATATATAATCCAGTAGCAGCATCAACAACATTGTTGTAACTGTAGCCTCCGCTCCAATTACCTCCTTGACCACTGTTTGAATTTACAATTTGATCCCATTCTACTTCTCCAGTCATCTCATTTCTAAACCTTGAACTACTAGCGTAATTTCCACCTAAACGACCAATATCTCCAGTTCCACCTCCTCTTCCAACAGAATAGTAAGCAGAAGCTGATAAATTAGTTGATTCGTTGATTTTATATTCCCAGTTAACAGAAGCAATAGGCTTGTGGTAGAAATTTCTTCTCCAGTTAAATTCTTGCCCATTCATATAACCGTGATTGTAGTTATAACGTATACCATACTTTTCATAATCAGCAGCGTCAGCCATATTATAATAGCTGCTAGTTCTTTGATTGTGAACCTGAGGAGCACCAGTTACAATAACTTGCACATTATGTTTATCATCATCTGAAGCCCATCCATATCCCATAAAATAGTTATAGCCTTCAAACATAGTTCCGTTAACGTATCCATCTCCTTCAACCCTTGAAAACAATAAAGAAAGCGCATGACCACCTTCCATTTCACCAGTATTGTATGAAGCTACAGTTTTCATGTATCCATCATTACCAACAGTTGCGGCAATCTTACCACCTTTAGTTAGTTCAGTAGACTTTGTTAATACATTGATTGTACCACCAACAGATGAAATTGCTAATTTAGAAGCTCCAAGACCTCTTTGAACCTGCATAGCAGAAACAACGTCAGTTAAGCCAGACCAGTTAGACCAGTAAACTCTACCATTCTCCATATCATTTACAGGGATACCGTTAATTAAAACCGCAGTATTTTGTGAGTCAAATCCTCTAACATTAATTCTAGAATCTCCAAAAGCACCACCAGCTCTTGTTGCATAAACACCTGGAGTTGAATTAAGCATTTCAGGAAGTTCTAAGTTTCCAATTCTTTCTTGTATATCAGAAGCTGTTAAAGTAGATACTGCAACCGGAGTTTTTCTGTCAACAGCAAAATCAACAGTTCCAAAAACAGTAATACCGTCAAGTTCGTTAGCACTTGCTGAAAGAGCAATGTTGCCTAAACTTATTCCTGAGTTAAAAGCTATTTCCTTAGAATCGTATCCAACGTAAGAAACAACTAATGTTCCTGACCCAGATGCGGTAATTGTAAATGCACCATTAAAATCAGTAGAAACTCCATTCGAAGTTCCTTTAACAAGTACGGTAGCGCCTGGAAGACCAGAGCCTAATTCAGCGTCAACAACTGTACCTGTTATAACGTTTTGAGCGTAACAGAATCCTGAGATCAGAATTGCTGTAAAAAGTAAGGTTATTTTTTTCATAAATTTTATTGTAGTTAATATTCTGCAAATGTGCTTAAATTTTGTTAAATAAGTGTTAAATCAAGGTTACTTTTTTTTAACAAATTTTGTGTATAACTCAGCTTTTTCAAGATTTTTTAAATAATCCATAATTAAACTGGAAATAATTGCTAATTTGATAAATAGCTTTTTAACAAGGAATTAGTTGAGCTGTCGTGGTCAGAAATTTTTTTATTTTCTATTTCTTTCAAAACTTTTGAAGCCAGTTGTTTCCCAAGTTCAACTCCCCATTGATCATAACTGTAAATATTCCAGATAACACCTTGTACAAATATTTTATGCTCATACATTGCAATTAGAGAACCAAGACTTTCGGGACTGAGTTGGTCTATAAGAAGGGTATTTGTAGGTCTATTTCCATTAAATATTTTAAATGCTTTTAAGGAATTAATTTCGTTTGCATTTAATCCTGCTTTTTTTAACTCTTCAACAACAGTTTTTTCAGACTTTCCCATCATTAGGGCTTCAGTTTGAGCAAAAAAATTAGACATTAATTTATTGTGTTGAGTATTTTCTTTAAAAAGCGGGTTTTTAAAACCAATAAAATCACAAGGGATTAGCTTTGTTCCCTGATGAATTAATTGAAAAAAGGCATGCTGTGAATTTGTTCCAGTATCGCCCCAAATTATATTTCCGGTTTGGTATTCTACAGGGTTTCCATTTCTATCTATACTTTTCCCGTTGCTCTCCATAATGGCTTGTTGAAGATAAGCAGGCAATCTACTTAAGTACTGGGTATAAGGAATTACTGCTTCCGTTTCACATTTAAAAAAATTATTATACCAAATACTTAAAAGCGCTAGAACAACAGGAATATTGTTCTTAAATTCAATATTTTGAAAGTGCTTATCCATTTTGTTGGCACCAGATAATAATTTACTAAAATTTTCATACCCAACAGCCAAACTAATTGAAAGACCAACAGAACTCCAAAGAGAAAACCTTCCTCCAACCCAGTCGTTCATTGAAAAGACCATTTTTTGGTTAATCCCAAATTTTTTGATTTCAGTTAGATTTGTTGAAACAGCAGCAAAATGTTTTGAAACCGCACTTACATTTAATTTAGAAACAAGCCAATCTCTAATTGTATTAGCATTAGAAATGGTTTCTTGAGTTGTAAAAGTTTTAGAAACAATAATAAATAAAGTAGTTTCAGGATTTAAATCTTTAATGATTTCTAAAACATGATCTCCGTCAACATTAGAAACAAAATGAGGTTTTAATCTCGATGAGTAATGCTTTAAAGCTTCAACAACCATAACTGGGCCAAGATCTGAACCTCCAATTCCAATATTAACAACGTCAGTAAAAGGTTTTCCGGTGTCACCTTTAAGGTTTCCAGAAATGATATCATTTGTAAAAGATTTTATTTTACTTCTTGTTTCTAAAATTGAAGGAACAACATTTAAGCCATCAACATTGATTTTTTCATTTCCGTCTGTTCGAATAGCTGTATGTAAAACTGCTCTTTTTTCTGTTTCATTAATTATGTTACCTTGAAATTGTTTAGAAATAGCATCTTCTAAACCGCATTCTTTTGCTAAATCTAAAAGTAAGTTTAGTGTTGTATTGTCAATTCTATTTTTTGAAATATCTATATTAAAATCGTTCCATCCTAAGCTGAAACAAGAGGGGTTAGATCTAGTTGAAAGTAAATCTTTAATTTCTTTATTTTCAATTTCATTAAAATGAGCTTTTAATTTACTCCAAGATTTGGTTTTAATCGGGTTTATTTTTTTTAAACTCATTTAATGAAATATTTTAATTTGTTTCAAAGGTAACATTTGATTCAATAGCATCAAGTTGTTTTTTGACAGGGCCCATGTGAACCAGATATTTTTCTTTAAGCTCTTTAGAAATAGGCTTTGCTTCAGGCAGTTTTTGTCTTAAAGGATCTACTTGTTTACCATTTTTCCAAAACCTATAACAAACGTGTGGCCCTGAGGTGTTTCCTGTCATTCCTACTGTTCCAATGTAATCTCCTTGATTTACAAACTGTCCCACTTTAACTCCTCTTTTATCCATATGGAGATATTGAGTTGAATAAGTCCCGTTATGTTTAATTTTGACATAATTCCCATTTGAACGCGTGTAGCTTGATTTCGTTACTGTTCCACTTGCAGTTGCTCTTATGGGTGTTCCCCTTGGAGCTGCAAAATCCGTTCCCCGATGTGGACGAATTCTTCCATAGAAAGCAATTTTTCTTTTTAAATTATACCTAGAAGAAATTCTACTAAATTGTACAGGCGCTCTTAAAAAAGCTCTTCTTAAATTTTTTCCGTTTTCATCAAAATACTCGACAAGCCCTCTTTTTGGATCCGTCTCAAATTCAATAGCATAAAAAGGCTTTCCTCTGTGTTCAAAGTAGGCTGAATGAATCCTGTTAAGACCAACAGAAATCGAATCGTCAACAAATTTAGAAGAATAAATGACTTTAAAATTATCTCCTTTTTCTAATCTGAAAAAGTCGATTGTCCATGCATAAATTTCAGAAAGTTCATTTGATAATAATGGGGATAGTTTTTTTTCTTCCATCGTCTCAGATAAAGAGCTCGTTATTACTCCTTCAGCCTCAAATTCTACTAGCTTTACAGCTTTAGATTTTTTTTCAGCCCAAAGAGAATCAGTTAAAGAAACAACAACATAATCAATAAGATTAGGTTGATAAATAAAAACTTGGGGAGTTTTTAATGAGTCTTTTGAAAAAAGAATAGAGTAAGGTTTACCAATATTAATCCTTCTAATATCAAAAACTTTTTTTGCCTTTTGAACTATATTATAAATTTGAGGGTAAAAAAGATTATTGTCTTCCAAAATTGATCCAAATGAATCTCCTCTTTTGACGGTATCTCTTTTAACGGTATAGTCATTTAAAGTAAACCCAAATTGTTTTATAATTTTTTCTTTTACTATTTCAGGTTTTGACTCTGGCTTTTTTTCTCCGCAGGAAATTAAAAGAACAGATATTAAAAAAGGAATAAATAATTTATTCATTTAATTTAATTTTAAAAGGATGTTTTAAACCACGAAATTCTTCTAAATCAGCTTCAATAGATCCAATTCTAAGCCCAGCCTCGATTTTGACAGGAACCTTGTTTTTGTCGTTACTTACCCATAAAGTTAAGCTTTCGCTATCTCTAAAAACTCTGCCAGATTCTATGTAAGGTCTAAATTTTAAACAATTTATTATTCCAAATTTAGTTTTCAAATTTTCATACCCTAAAAATTTCATTCTAAAAGGATAATTTTCTGCATCAAAAAATATATTTATTCGAATGAAATCATTTTTTTTAAGTTTTTTAACATCAAAATGATTTCTAAGAAAATAGAAAGTGGAAATTAAGTCTTGAACATTTTTTTTTATTTTTACAGAACTTAATCTATTGTTTTTAATGTCATTAACATTAGCTAAGTTATTGGAGTAATCGTAATTTATTTCTACATTTTTAGTATAACCTCCTTCATAAATATTTCGAGTAGATTTAATGGGCTGGACTAAGTTTTTATCAAAAAACGTTTCGTAAACATCATCAACTTTAAAAAAAAACCTAGCAATACCCGTAGTTCTTCCTATAGCAGTTGCTTTAAAAACTTTCTCTTTTTCAATAAAATCTTCTTCAAGGTTTAAAGTAGCATAGCTTGCATTAAAAAAACCATAATGAATTCTAAATTTCAAAGATTCACCAGTTTTGAAAGCGTCAAAAGATTTATTGATAAAGGGTGCTTTCACGCCAGAATAACTCTGAGCGATAATTTGATAACAAATAAAAAAAACAGTTAAACTCCAAAATATTCTCAAGCGCATAGTTTGACAAAAATAATAAATACTATTTCATAGAATTTAAAAATTCTTTTATTTTTTTTGCTTTGCTTTCACCTACTTCATTAATCAGAAGTTCTAAAGAAGTTTCTTTTATTTTTTTTAATGACTTGAATCTTTTTAGTAAAGTAGTTTTTGTTTTTTCACCAATTCCTGGTATTCCGTCAAAAGTGGAAGTCAGAGCTTGTTTACTTCTTTTATTTCTATGAAAAGTAATTGCAAATCGGTGAGCTTCATTTCTCATTTGTTGAATTACTTTAAGAGTTTCAGATTTTTTATTTAAATATAAAGGTATGGGGTCGTTAGGATAAAATATTTCTTCCAATCTTTTAGCGATACCTAAAATGGCTATCGTATTTTCTAAATTTAATTTTTTTAGTGCTTTAATTGAAGAACTTAGCTGACCTTTCCCTCCATCTATAATAATTAAACTAGGTAAAACAGATTTTTCATTTACCATTCTTTTATATCGCCTGTAAACCACTTCTTCCATAGAAGCGTAATCATCAGGACCTTCAACAGTTTTAATATTAAAATGTCTATAATCTTTCTTTGATGGTTTAGAGTTTTTAAAAACAATACACGACGCTACTGGGTTAGAACCCTGAATATTTGAGTTGTCAAAACATTCAATATGTATAGGAATTTCATTTAATCTCAAATCTATTTTCATTTGATTTAAAATTCTATTTGTGTGCCTTTCCGGGTCAACTATTTGAACCTGTTTTAGTTTTTCAATTTTAAATTGTGTTGCATTTCTTACAGAAAGGTCTAATAGCTTTTTGTTATCTCCAGCTTTAGGATATATAAACTTTAAATTTAAAATTTTATCAAATTCAATATTAGAAATAACAGTATTGTTTTTTGAACTAAACTTGTCTCTTAAATTAACTAGAGTCATAAGTAAAAGTTCTTTGTCTGTTTCATCTAACTTTTTTTTGATTTCTACATTATGAAAACGAACAATTCGGCCAAATGCAACTTGTAAATGATTTACATAAGCATGAGAAGAGTCAGAAATAATACTGAATACATCAATATTATTTAATTTAGAACTAACTACTGTTGATTTAGACTGGTAAGTTTCTAATAACTCAATTTTTTCTTTTGCTTTTTGAGCTTTTTCAAATTTCAACGAATCTGATGCAATTTCCATTTCATTTTTGAAATAGTTTATTGAACTAGATAAATTACCTTTTAAAAAATCTCTGATATTAGAAATGTATATATTATAGTCCTTCTCCTTTTGATGTCCTTCACATCCTCCCAGACAGTTGCCAATATGGTATTCTAAACAAACCTTGTATTTACGTTCTATGATATTTTTCTGGTTTAAATCATAATGGCATGTTCTTAATGAATAAAGATTAGAAAAAACACCCATAATTGTTCTAACAGTTTTGTAATTAGTGAACGGTCCAAAATACTCTGAACCGTCTTTTTCAACCCTTCGAGTTGTTAAAACTCTAGGAAAAGATTCTTTTTTTATTACAATCCAAGGATAAGTTTTATCATCACGCAGTAAAATATTGTATTTAGGTTGAAATTTTTTAATTAGAGAATTTTCTAAAAGCAATGCGTCTGACTCAGATGACACTACAATATGTTTGATATCATGAATATTTTTAACTAAATTTTTTGTCTTTCTAGAGCCAACATTTTTTTGAAAGTAAGATGAAACTCTTTTTTTTAAATTTTTAGCCTTTCCAATGTAAATGATTTTATCATCTTTATTGAAAAATTGATAGACCCCAGGCTCAGAAGGCATTGTTGAGAGCTCTATTTTTAAAGATTGACCAATCACATTTCAAAAATAATTCTTTTATATTTGGGACACTTAATAAATCTATGGAAAGTGAAATGTTTATTGCAATAATTATAACAAATATTTGTTTTATTGGCTGTGCTTATATGGTAAATGAAAATAACGCAGACATGTTATTAGCTGGATATAATACTATGTCTAAAAAAGAAAAAGAATCTTTTGACCTTAAAGGATATCTCATTTTTTTTAAGAAATTTTTTATAAATCTTGCCATATATACTTCTTTAATTTTTTTATTTTTTTATGTAGCTTTTGATGAAATAACAGCAAGTTATGCATATTTTATTTCTGTTCTTTTGCCAATGCCTTATATCATCTACAAAGGCAATAAATTCAAAATTAAAAAATAGTGTTTAAGACAGAATTAAGAAAGTTTTATAAATCTAAAAGGAGTTCTTTAACTAATAATGAAATTGAAGCTTTGAGTTTGAGCTTAGCTAATATGGTTTTAAAGCTAGACATATGGGAATGCAGTAATTATCATATTTTTTTTCCAATAGAAAAAAATAACGAAATAGATACTAAACTGATCATTCAGGTAATTCAAGGAAAAGACAAGAATGTTATTCTCCCTAAATTAAATTTAGAAAACAAATCTTTCTTAAATTTTCTTTTGACTGACGCAACTTTACTAAAAGAAAATAATTTTGGAATTGCAGAGCCTCAATCAGGAATTCAGATTGATGAAAGTCAAATTGAGGTTGTATTTCTTCCTCTATTATGTTTTGACACTCAAGGACATAGAGTTGGATATGGAGGAGGTTATTATGACAGATTTCTAAAAAAATGTCCCGAGAACACAATCAAAATTGGCTTATCTTATTTTGAGTCAATAAAGAAAATACAAGACATTAATAACAAAGATGTTAAAATGAATTTTTGCTTGACTCCTAAAAAAATTTATGAATTTTGAGGAAATATTTTTTTATTAAATAACAACATCATACCAACTCCAATCGAGATGGAACTGTCAGCAATATTAAAAACAGGTTCAAAAAAAGTAAAACTTTCTCCACCTAAATAAGGCAACCAAATTGGCCATTCCCAAGTAAGCATTGGAAATTGAAGCATGTCAACAACATGACCGTGAAAAATAGATTCATACCCATTTCCAGGGCTAAATTGCGCTACGTTGTAGTAGCTTTCTGTGAATAAGTATCCGTAAAAAACAGAATCAATTATATTTCCAATTGCTCCAGCCAGAACCATAGAAAGGCTTATTATTAATAGTTTGCCAGCATTTTTTTTAATACTGTCATACAGCCAATAAGAAATAAAAGTGACAGCTACAATTCTAAACAAGGTCAAAAATAATTTTCCGCTTCTTTCAGAAATAAAAGGTAAAAAATCATTGATTGTAGCTCCCCAAGCCATTCCTTTATTTTCAATAAATAACAATTTGAACCAACCTAAATCAAATAGAGGCAATTGGCCGTAAAGAGTTAAGGGAAAATTTAATTTAATATAAACTTTAGAGACTTGATCAACAATTAAAATTAAAAGAACAATAAGTAAAGATTTCTTTAAGCTCATAAGACCTAATCATGTAAAAGCTGAAATTATTTTTGAAGATTTTTGGCTTCAATACTTAATGTTGCGTGAGGAACAAGTTCAAGTCTTTTTTTGTTAATTAACTTTCCAGTTACTCTACAAACCCCGTAAGTTTTATTTTCTATTCTTATAAGAGCACTTTTTAAATCTCTTATGAATTTCTCTTGTCGAATAGCAAGCGCAGTATTAGCTTCTTTAGACATAGTTTGAGAACCTTCTTCAAAAGCTTTAAAGGTAGGAGAGGTATCTTCAGTACCATTGTTTCCGTCATTCATATAAGCACTTTTAATTAATGCTAAATCTTTTTGTGCTTTTTCAATTTTCTCTTCAATTAAAGATTTAAAATGCTTTAAGTCTTTATCTATGTATCTAGTAATTGCCATAACTAATTAATTTTTGTTAAATATAATTTAGAATCAATGTTATCAAATTTAAGCTCCACTCCATCCTCAAAATCATCTAAAACTATTAAATTTTCTGCCAATGTCTCAGTTAATATATAATTTTGGTTTTCAAAAATAGCTTTTTCAAGGATAATATCCTTTTTAATTTTTAAATTAATTTTATCTGTTACCAGCAATCCACTCTCTTTTCTTAAAGTTTGAATTCGATTTACCAGCTCTCTACAGATTCCTTCGTTAATTAATGTGTCATTTAATTGTATATCAAGAGCTACTGTAACACCATTTTCGGAAGCTACTAGCCATCCTTCAATATCTTCAGAAATTATTTCTAAATCACATGGTTCTAAAATTATTTCTTCTGAATCTATAGTGATAGAAATAGACTGATTTGCTTCTATTTTTTGAATTTTAGAATCGTCTAGTGTTTTAATTTCAGCCATTACAGCAGACAGTTTTTTGCCAAGCTTAGGTCCAAGAGATTTAAAATTAGGCCTAACTTTTTTAATTAATATCCCAGAGGAGTTGCTTATAAGCTCCACTTCTTTAACATTTACTTCAGATTTAATAAGTTCTGAAATTTCTAAAATTTCTTTTTTTTCGTTCTCACTTGAAAAAGGAATCATGATTTTTGAAAGAGGTTGACGAACTTTTAATTTTTCTTTTTTTCTAAGAGATAAAACTAAAGAACATATTGTCTGAGCATTTCTTATTTTTTGTTGTAAATCAGGACAAATTTCTTCAGAGTTTGAAACAGGAAATTCATCATGATGAACGGAGTCCAAAGGATTTTCAGAGGTGTTGTTAATTAAATCTTTATATAATCTATCCATAAAAAACGGAGCGATTGGAGATGATAATTTAGAAACTACTGTTAAACACTTGAAAAGCGTTTGATAAGCACTGATTTTATCATGACTATATGATCCTTTCCAAAACCTTCTTCTGGAAAGCCTTACATACCAATTACTTAAATATAACTGTACGAAGTTTGAAATTGCTCTTGCAGCTTTTGTTGGCTCGTAATTATCGTAATGATCGTCAACTTCAGCTATCAAAGAATTTAACTCAGATAATATCCATTTATCAAGTTCAGGCCTGTCGTTTATATTAATTTCATTTTCCTTGTAACTGAAATTATCAATATTTGCGTATAAAGCAAAAAAGGAATAAACATTATAAAGAGTTCCAAAGAACTTGCGTTTACTCTCTTCAATTCCGTCTAAATCAAATTTTAAATTATCCCAAGGATTAGCATTACTAATCATATACCACCTTGTTGCATCTGGTCCAAACTCAGAAATAGTTTTAAATGGATCAACAGCATTTCCGAGCCTTTTTGACATTTTTTGACCATTTTTGTCAAGGACAAGACCATTAGAAATCACATTTTTATATGCTATAGATTTAAAAACTGTTGTAGCAATAGCGTGAAGAGTGTAAAACCATCCTCTTGTTTGATCAACTCCTTCAGCAATATAATCAGCAGGAAAAGCTTCATTATTATCAATTTTGCTTTTGTTTTCAAAAGGATAATGCCATTGTGCGTAAGGCATAGATCCAGAATCAAACCACACGTCAATTAAATCAGGCTCGCGATACATTTTTTCGCCTTTAAGAGAACAAAGAATGATTTGGTCAACTACATTTTTATGTAAATCAATCTTATCATAATTATCATCACTCATGTCATGAATATCGAAGTTTTTAAATGGATCATTTTTCATAAAACCCTTGGAAATAGATTTTTTAATTTCCGTTTTTAGATCTTTCATTGAACCAATAACTAAAATTTCTTTAGAGTCACTTGTTCTCCATATAGGTAATGGAATCCCCCAATATCTAGACCTTGATAAATTCCAATCATTTGCGTTTGCAAGCCAGTTTCCAAATCTGCCTTCACCTGTAGATTTAGGCTTCCAGTTTATGGATTTATTAAGCTCAATCAAATCCTCTTTTTTATCTGTTACTTTTATAAACCAAGAGTCTAAAGGGTAGTATAATATTGGCTTGTCAGTTCTCCAACAGTTAGGATAACTGTGAACATATTTTTCAACTTTGAAAGCTTTATTTTCCTCTTTTAATTTAATAGCGATTTCAACATCTACAGATTTTTGTGGAACTTCATTCTCCTTATAATATTCATTTTTAACAAACTTACCCCCCAAAAAACCAAGTTCTTTTCTAAATTTTCCTTGTAAATCAACCAAAGGCACAGGCTGTTGATTTTCATCAAGAATTAATAATGCAGGGATTTCAGGAGAAGCCATTTTAGCAACTTTTGCATCATCTGCACCAAAGGTAGGAGCAGTATGGACTATTCCAGTACCATCTTCTGTTGTTACAAAGTCACCCTGAATAATTCTAAAAGCATTTTCAGGATTTTTGTATGGTAAAGGAGCATCCTCCCATAGCTGAGAATATTTTATACCGACTAACTCGCTTCCATTTATGGACTCGTTAATTAAAAAAGGAATTTTCTTATCGATTTTTGAATCGTATTTAAGTTCGCTTTTGGAACTAACCTTTATATAATTTCCAATGAAAACTTTAGCAACAAGGTCACTAGCTAAAACAACATTTGTAAATTCATGAGTATATTGATTGAAAGTAGACACTACACTATATTTAATTTTTCCACCTACAGTTAGAGCGGTGTTTGAAGGAAGTGTCCAAGGAGTAGTTGTCCATGCTAAAAAATATAAAACTTCATAGCTTGATAGTGATGCAGGAAGAGAATTATTTATAGCTTTAAATTGAGCTGTAACTGTTGTGTCACTTACTTCTTGATAAGTACCAGGTTGATTAAGCTCATGTGAACTCAAACCTGTCCCTGCTTTTGGCGAGTATGGTTGTATTGTATAACCTTTATAAATTAAATTTTTATCAAATAGTTCTTTTAAAAGCCACCAAACTGATTCAATGTATTTAGACTTATAAGTAACATAAGGATTACTCATGTCTACCCAGTAACCCATTTTTTTTGTTAAATCGTTCCAAACATCAGTATACTTCATAACGGCTTTTTTACAAGCTTTATTATAATCTTCAACTGAAATTTTAGTCCCTATGTCTTCTTTTGTAATCCCTAAATCTTTTTCAACACTGAGCTCTATAGGAAGTCCATGTGTATCCCATCCAGCCTTTCTGTCAACCTGAAATCCTTTTAAAGTTTTGTATCTACAAAAAATATCTTTGATACTTCTAGCCATAACATGATGGATCCCTGGCATACCATTAGCAGATGGGGGCCCCTCGTAAAAAATAAATTTAGAAGCATTTTTTCTTAAACTAATACTTTTTTCAAAAGAGCGATTTCTCTCCCAATCCGCTAGAACCTCATTAGCAACTTGAGATAAATTTAAACCATTATATTCTTTAAATGCCATTGTGAATAAATCGAAATTTACTAAAAGCGAAAGTAACTATTTTAGACGAAATTTGAAGAACTTAAAACTTATAACTTAAAACTAAATTTAAGTTTCTGCCTGGAGCGGATATTCCTGATGCAAATTCTCTAAAATGAATGTCAAAAACATTGTCTAAAACAAGTAGTGTTTTAAATTTATTTGAAAACTCATATGAAGAAGAAAGTTTAACTACACTCCATGAAGGCATCCCGTTGAAAGAAAAATCAATACCATCAAAAATTACAGGAGTTTCTTCCAGTCCGTCCTCTCCACCAATACTGTATTTATCAGGATTTTTGGAACTAGAAAACCTATAAGAAAGCTCAAAGTCACTTGATTTGCCAACAATATATCTGAGAGTTAAATGTCCAAATAATGGAGAAATCGATGGCAGTGGGTGGTGACTATCAACACTACCTCCGTGAGTATAAGTTAAATTAGCTTTAAAAGCCCACACATTCGGTAAACTTAGCCTTAAGTCCAATGTTGCTCCGTATATAAATGCATTTCCTTTATTTACATTAGCCATTGTGATTACCTCTTCAGAATTAAATAGTATGGTAGATGTATCAATTGTAGACTTATCATCACTTATTTCGAAATAATCTCTAGAAATATGTTTAGAAATGTGCGTGTAATATGCGTTTAGAGAAAATATATTTTGTTTATTTAG
>PADT01000012.1 GCA_002700465.1 Flavobacteriaceae bacterium
ATCATTCAAAAAATTACTTGCTAAAAATATATTTGATCAAAAACTTTTAAAAAAATATAAAAAAGCAAACAAATTAAATCTTAAGAAAAAGGAAAGCTTAATGGCGCTAGTTTCCTACTTTGATTCAATATAACTGATTTATTTACTTATAAATGGAAAAGAACACATTAATCTATGGTATTAGAGCAGTCATAGAAGCTATTGATTCTAACGAATCAATCAATAGAGTTTTTATGCAACGAGGATTAAATAACAAAAATGGATTTGAATTAATAAAAAAATTAAACAAAAACTCAATTGAAATATCATACGTTCCAGTAGAGAAACTAAACAGATTAACCCCTAAGAATCATCAAGGTGTAGTAGCAACAATTTCTCCTATAAATTTCTTATCTATCTCTGATTTAAGCGAATTAATTGAATCTAAACCTAAATCAGTATCATTATTAATACTTGATCAATTATCAGATGTTAGAAATTTTGGAGCTATTGTAAGAACAGCAGAATGTACTGCTATTGATTGCATAATAATTCAGTCTAGTGGCAGTGCTCCAGTGAACGGAGATACAATAAAAACATCGTCTGGAGCAGTATTTAATGTTCCAATATGTAAGGTATCCCACATTAAAGATGCAATTTTTCTTTTGAAACAACATGATATAAAAATATTTGGAGCATCTGAAAAAGCAGAAAAAAATATTTTTGAAACTAAGTTCGGAAAATCCCAAGCAATAGTAATGGGATCAGAGGGTAAAGGGTTATCTGGTTCAGTTATAAAGCTATGTGACCAACTCATAAGGATCCCTTTACATGGAAAAATAGAATCGTTAAATGTATCTGTTGCATGTGGAACTATTCTTTATGAAATGATAAGGCAAAAAAAATATTAATTAAAGAATTTCCTTTAAAGAAATTAAATCATTAATAATTATTGAATCCTTATGTAAATTTTCATTGTTTGAATTTAAATGAATAGCCTTAAAACCGTTATTAATAGCTCCCATTACATCAGCTTCATAATTATCACCAATCATTAAACATTGATTTTTATTCGTTGCTTTAGAAACATCATAAGCGTATTGAAAAATTTTTGAATGAGGTTTTTTCACACCAACTGTCTCAGAATCAATAATACATGTAAAGTATTTTTTGAGATTTGAATTTATAATTTTTGTATTCTGAACCTCAGTAAATCCGTTAGTTATTATGTGTAATGTGTATTTTTTAAATAAATAATCTAAAACTGTAATAGCGTCCTTTAAAAGAAAATTATTATCAGGAAGATGTTTCACATAATCGTCAGAAATATTATCTATTACACTGGGTTTAATATATATGTTTAATTTTTCAAAAGTAGATTTCAGCCTGTTGTGCCTTAAATATTCCTTTGTAATTTTATCGTCTCTGTAAAGATTCCATAATGAGAAGTTGATTGGCATGTATATTTTCAAAAAGCTCTGAAGACCAACATTAATATTGTATTTATTAAGTAAAAAACCGAAAGTTAACGAAGAGTTTTTTTCAAAATGCCAGAGCGTATGATCTAAATCAAAAAATATATGTTTAATATTATTCATTAATTATTTTTAATAAAATCATTAATTAGTTCTAAATCTAGTGAAGCATAATTTCCTGAACTCATAAATAATAAATTTGTGTCTTGGTAAGACAATTCAAACAAATAAGCTTTTAACTGGTTTGAATCTGAAATTACTATCATACTATCATCATTGAACGAATCTTTTATTTTTTGAACTGAGATATTCTTTAATCCTTTACTTGCAACAGCTTTAGGGTCATAAAACAAAATTCTAATATCAGCTTTTTTTAAACTATTTCGGTATTCACCAATAAAATCTTCATTTAAACTACTAAAAGTGTGTAATTCAAGAAGGGCAATTAATTTTCTGTTTTTAAATTGATTTTTTAAAGCATTTGTTGTTGCACTAACTTTGCTAGGAGAATGAGCAAAATCTTTAAAAAATGCTCTATCATCCATTTCTAACAAAGATTCTAATCTCTTGTCAGCGCCTGCGAAGGATACAATAGAATTATTGAACTCTTCTTCTTGAACACCCATTAATTGGCATATTAATTTAGCTCCCGAAAGATTACTTAGATTATGATTACCAAATATCTTTAATGGTAGATTGCCTTCATCGGTTTTTAAAAATGAAATATCGTTTTCAATAAAAAATTCAGGTAATGAATACTCTAATTTTCTAATAGAATTTGAACATTTTAAAACCATTTGATTTAATTCTGAATCTAATTCGTTGTAAACAACAGATCCTCCTGAAATTATAGAATCAAGAAAAATCTCAAATTGTTTGGAATAAATCTCCTTTGTTGGAAAGACGTTAATATGGTCCCATGCAATTCCACTTAACAGAGCTATATTTGGTTTGTAAAGGTGAAATTTAGGTCTTCTATCTATTGGGGAAGATAAATACTCATCACCTTCCAGTAATATAAAATCATTTTCATCAGTTAAATGAACCATCGTGTTAAAACCTTTTAACTGAGCTCCAACCATATAATCTACCGAAATATTATTATCATTTAAAACATGTAAAACCATTGCTGTAATTGAGGTTTTACCATGACTTCCTCCTATAACAACTCTAGTCTTACTTTTAGACATTTCATAAATAAATTCTGGATAAGAAAATATTTTGATTGATTTATTTTGTGCTTCTATAAGTTCTGGATTATCTTTTTTTGCGTGCATACCCAGTATAACATAATCTAAATCATCTGAAATATTTGAAGAATTCCAACCTATTTCTTGTGGAAATAAACCGTGGTGAATCAATCTTGATTTAGAAGGTTCAAAAATTGAATCATCACTTCCTGAGACAATATATCCTTTAATGTGTAATGCTATTGCTAAATTATGCATTGCACTTCCTCCTATCGCTATAAAATGAATTTTCATGAAATAATACTCTAATTTAAGATTAAAATCTATTCATTTAAAACCTTCCACAATAGATCTTTTATTTCAACTAATCCAATATTTGAAACAGATGAAATAAATTCAAAAGGAACATTTTTAATATTTTTAGAAATATTTTTTTTGATTTTCAATTTTGCTTTATCATCAATCAAATCTGATTTAGAAACAGCAATAATCCTTTGTTTATCTAATAATTCAGGGTTATACTTCTTTAATTCATTTAAAAGAATATTGTATTGATTTACTAAATCTTCCGATTCAGTAGAAAGCAAAAAAAGAAGAACTGAATTTCTTTCAATATGTCTAAGAAAATGATGTCCAAGTCCTCTACCATCAGACGCTCCTTCAATTATTCCAGGAATATCTGCCATAACAAATGATCTGTAATCTCTATATTGAACAATACCTAAATTAGGTTTTAGGGTAGTAAACTCGTAATTACCAATTTTGGGCTTCGCGGAAGTTATAGTTTTTAATAATGTTGATTTTCCAACATTAGGGAATCCAACCAAACCAACATCAGCTAATAATTTTAATTCTAATGTTAATTTCCTTTCTTTTCCTTTAATTCCTGGTTGAGAATATCTAGGTGCCTGATTAGTTGATGATCTAAAATTCCAATTGCCAAGACCACCCATTCCTCCTTCTAAAATAATTTTATGATCACCATCTTCGATAGTTTCGTAAATAATATTATTAGTTTCAGTATCTCTAATAACAGTGCCTACAGGAACTCTAATAAGAGAATCAGTACCATCAGCTCCTGTACTTCTACTTCCACTTCCGTCTCCACCATGACCACATTTAAAATGTTTTTGAAATCTAAAGTGATGTAGTGTCCACAAAGATTTGTCAGTTACAAAAATAACATGTCCTCCTCTACCTCCATCACCTCCATCAGGCCCTCCTTTGGTTATGTATTTTTCACGTCTAAAATGAGCAGAACCTTTTCCCCCATTTCCTGAAAAGACATTAATCTTTACATAATCAACAAAATTACCTTCAGTCATTAAATATTATTATCGATAGTATTAAAAATTCTAGTACTTATATCATTAATATCACCTACTCCATTTACTTTAAAAAATTTATTTTGAATTTTATAAAAATTTATAAGGGGAGAAGTCTTCTTATTATATTCGTTAAACCTGTTTTGAATTTTAGATCTATCTTGATCGTCGGCTCTACCACTATCTTTTCCTCTACTGATTAACCTATCGATCAATAAATTTTCATCAACCTCCAAAGCAATGGTCAAAGAAATACTTAAATTAAGCGTACTTAAAAACTGATCTAAAATTTCTGCCTGTACAGTTGTTCTTGGAAAACCATCAAAAATAAATCCGTTGGCATTAGGATGTGTATTTACTTCTGCCTCTAACATTTTAATAGTTACTTCATCCGGAACTAAATCTCCTTTTTCTATATAAGTTTTAGCTAATAATCCCAAATCTGTATTATTAGACATATTATTTCTAAATAAATCTCCTGTTGAAATATGAATTAAATCGTATTTCTTTTTAACAAACTCAGCTTGAGTTCCCTTTCCAGATCCTGGCTTTCCAAACAATATCAAATTAATCATAGTAATTAAAAATATAAGAAAACAAATATAACCCCAAAATCAATAGTTAAATAATTTTATACCAAATAACATTTTAGTGTATTTTTGCCAAACAATCTTTTTAAATGAATTATTCTAAATCAGATTTTACATTAGGTATTTTGGGAGGTGGTCAACTAGGTAAAATGTTATTACAAGTAACATCCAGGTTAAGTATAAAAACTAATGTCTTAGATCCAAGCAATGATTCGCCTTGTAAAGAAATATGCTCTGAATTTACAAAAGGGCAATTAATGGATTTTGATGCAGTATATAATTTTGGTAAAAATTGTGATTTAGTTACCTATGAAATTGAACACATAAATGTAGATGCATTAGAAAAATTAGAAAAAGAGGGTGTAAAAGTTTTTCCTAATTCATCAACTCTTAGAATTATTCAAGATAAATCAATCCAAAAACAATTTTTCATTGATAATAATATTCCAACAGCAAAATTCAAATATTACAACTCATTAAAGGATTTAAATGTTGAGAAACTTAAGTTTCCATGTGTATGGAAAAAAACTAAGTTTGGATATGACGGCTATGGTGTAAAGATCTTAAAATCTAAAAAAGATCTCAACAATTTGCCAGAAACTCAGTTTATAATCGAGGAAATGATTCCTTTTAAAAAAGAATTAGCTACAACTGTAGTTAGAAATCAAAATGGAGATATTGAGATTTTTCCAATAGTTGAAATGATGTTTAATGAAATTTCTAATCAAGTAGAATTTGTTGTTTGTCCAGCTCAGGTTAGAGATGAGCTAAAAGCTAGGGCAGAAAAAGTTGCGTTAAAAGTTTCCAAAACATTTAAACAAGTTGGTCTACTTGCGGTTGAAATGTTTTTAACTCATGACAATACTATTTTAGTAAATGAAGTTGCACCCAGACCCCATAACAGCGCTCATTATTCTATCGAGGGTTGTATTAACTCTCAATTTGATCAACATATTAATGCTATTTTAAATTTACCCTTAGGTTGCTCTAAATCGAATAATTATGCAATTATGGCTAACTTAGTTGGCGGTATAGGTTATAATGGGGATGTAATTTATGAAGGAATAAATGAAGCCATGAACTTTGATAATGTAAAAATTCATATTTACGGTAAAAAAGAGACTAAACAAAACCGAAAGATGGGTCACATAACAGTGATAGATACTGATTTAAAAAGTGGATTACAGATAGCTAAAACTATAAAAAATTTAATTCAAATTAAAACTAATTAAATATGGCAAAAGTTGGTATTATAATGGGAAGTAAATCTGATCTCCCAATTATGCAAGAAGCAATTGATATTTTAAATGAATTTGGTATTCAAAACGATGTTGATATTGTTTCAGCTCACAGAACACCTGAAAAAATGATGAAATATGGTGAAAATGCTCATAAAAACGGATATTCTGTAATTATAGCTGGCGCCGGAGGAGCAGCACATCTTCCTGGAATGATGGCCTCATTAACACCTCTTCCTGTAATTGGTGTACCAATTAAGTCAAGAAACTCGATCGATGGTTGGGATTCAATTTTATCTATACTTCAAATGCCTAGTGGAGTCCCAGTTGGAACAGTCGCTTTAAATGGAGGAAAAAATGCTGGAATTTTGGCTGCTGAAATTATTGGAAGCAGTAATGATGAAATTTTAAATAAACTATTGAAGTTTAAAGAAGATCTTAAGAAAAAAGTTTTAAACGACTCTGTTAAATAGGATAAATTGAATAATTAACCAATATATAGGTACAGATTCAACCCAAAAACTAGAAAAATACTTTGTTTGATTTTCCTTTGTTATATAGATAATAAAAATCAAAACAAATGATATAAATAAATCAGAGATTAGATCGAGACTTATTCCATTAATAACAACAGAAATAGAAAAAAAAATAAAAATAATTAAATAACATATATACTTTGATTTATCTATTCCAAAAATCTGAGGAATAGTCCTGAGATCATTTGAGTCGTATTTTAAATCCCTTATCTCAAATGGCATAGTGAATGCTATTACAAATAAAAAGAACTGAGCAAATAATAATACGGAATCAGTATAATCTGTTCTATTTGATTCAATAAAAGGAAGTATTACTGTTGAACCAGCCCAACATATTGCAACTAAAAAAATTTTAATCTTACTTCTATTTCTAAAATTAGAAATAGAATGATTTATTGGAAAAACATACAAAAGACAAATTAAAAAAAGAAAAAAACCAAAAAACAACCCTTTCCAACTTAAAAAAAACAATGAATAAACAAGAGGAAATCCAATAAAAAAACTTAGTATTTGAATTTTTTTTATTGGTGCGTTTTGAACAAAAAAATAATATGGTAAAGTTGAAGCGTATTTTATAAAATTATAGACAACAATAGTAGAAGAAAAAATACAAAGTAGTAAATAATAATTTAGATCTATTTCAAGTTTGAAAATAGAAACTAAATAAAGTGAAACCACACATAATCCAAGATGAAAACTTGACTTTATATAAAAATCAAAAAGCTTTTTTATAAATAGCATTTAATTAAATTTTCGAGTTATAACATTAGTTAATTAATAAGTTAAAAACTTTTTAATCTTAGTAATAAATTTATGTAATAATTGTATTTATATTAATTATTTTTGATCCTTATTCTTAAATAAAATATGTACGATTTTTCTGACAGACACATTGGTATAAATAATTTGGACAAAATCAACATGCTTGAGTACGTTGGTTCAAAAAGCATTAAAGAATTAATTTCTGAAACAATTCCTGAAAATATAAGGTTGAAAAAAGAAATGAATCTAAAACCTGCTCTTTCTGAAAGTAAGTACTTGTCTCATATTGATAAATTAGGGAGCAAAAATAAAATATATAAATCTTACATTGGATTAGGTTATAACGAAGCTATAGTTCCATCAGTTATTAAAAGAAATATTTTGGAAAATCCAAGTTGGTATACAGCTTACACGCCTTATCAAGCAGAAATCGCTCAAGGCAGAATGGAAGCACTTTTAAATTATCAAACTATAATATGTGATTTAACAGGAATGCAATTAGCTAATGCTTCTTTATTAGATGAAAGCACTGCCGCTGCAGAAGCAATGACTATGTTGTTTAGCTTAAGAAATAGAGAGCAAAAAAAGAGTAATGTTTGTAATTTTTTTGTTTCAAAAAACACTCTTCCACAAACTATTAGTTTACTAGAAACAAGAGCAGAGCCTTTGGGTATTCAAATAGAAATTGGTGATTTTGATCAATTTAACTATGATTCTAGTTTTTATGGATGTTTAATGCAATATCCTGGAGTTTATGGAGGTATTGAGAATATTGAAAAACATTGTTCTCAAGCAAAAAATAACAATATTAAAATAGTTGTTGCCGCAGATTTATTTTCCCTATGTTTATTAAAAAAACCTTCGCTGTTTGGAGCTGATGTAGTAGTTGGAACCTCTCAAAGATTTGGAATTCCACTTGGTTATGGTGGTCCTCATGCCGCATATTTTGCTACTAAAGATGAATACAAAAGATCTGTTCCGGGAAGAATTATAGGACTCACAAAAGATTCTGATGATGATCCTGCTCTAAGAATGGCACTGCAAACAAGAGAACAACATATAAAAAGAGACAGAGCTACTTCAAATATATGTACCTCACAAGTACTCTTAGCGGTTATGGCTGGTATGTATGGAGTTTTTCATGGACCAAAAGGTCTAAAGGAAATTGCCATCAATATTCATAAAAAAACAGCAATACTTGAAAGGAATTTGACCAAAATAGGGTTAAAACAACATAATAAATATTTTTTCGATACTCTACTATTAGATGGTCCTACTGATAAAATAAAAAAAATTGCAGAACTAAATAAAATTAACTTTAATTACATAAATGAAAACAAATTTTCTATTTCATTAAACGAAACGAGTTCTGTAAAAGATGTTCAAAAAATTGTTGATACAATTGCAAAGGCATTAAATATTGATCTTTTTGAAATAGATTTAAATAATTCTACAAATAGATTTCCAGATCAACTAAAAAGAGACTCTAAATTTATGGATTCTGAAATTTTTAATAAATATCATTCAGAAACTGCTTTAATGAGATATATTAAAAATCTTGAAAGAAAAGATTTATCATTAACACATTCTATGATTTCACTTGGTTCATGTACAATGAAATTGAACGCAGCATCTGAAATGCTTCCAATTAGTTGGGCCAAATGGAATAATATTCATCCATTTGTTCCCTTAAATCAAGCAAGGGGATATCAGAAACTTATTAAAAAACTTGAAAAACAATTAAATGAAATAACAGGTTTTAGTGGAACATCATTACAACCAAATTCGGGTGCACAGGGTGAATATGCAGGCTTAATGGTAATAAGAGCTTACTTAAAAAGCATTTCGCAAGAACACAGAAATATTTGTTTGATTCCTTCATCAGCTCACGGAACTAATCCTGCTTCTGCTGTAATGGCAGGAATGAAGGTTGTAGTAGTTGGGACTGATAAACATGGTAACATTAACGTTGATGAATTAAAAGAAAAAGCTACTCATTACAAAGATAATTTAGCAGCTTTAATGATCACTTACCCCTCAACTCATGGAGTCTTTGAATCTTCCATTCAAAAAATTACCGAAACCATCCACTCAAATGGTGGTCAAGTTTATATGGACGGTGCAAATATGAATGCTCAAGTTGGACTTACAAATCCCTTTATAATTGGCGCTGATGTTTGTCATTTAAACTTACACAAAACATTTGCCATTCCGCATGGTGGCGGGGGACCTGGAGTTGGGCCTATTTGTGTAGCAAAACATCTTGTGCCATTTTTACCAAATAACCCCATAATTAATGTAAGTTCTAATGAAAGTATTAAATCAATTTCTGGAGCGCCTTGGGGATCGGCCTTAGCCTGCGTTATTTCATATGGGTACATATCTATGTTAGGAGCCAAAGGATTAAGATCATCTACTGAATTTGCTATTTTAAATGCAAATTACATTAAAAACAGAATTGAAAATCATTATGATATCCTGTACACAGGAGAGGAAGGAAGAGCAGCTCATGAATTAATTATCGATTGCAGATCTTTTAAATCAAATGGTATTGAAGTAATGGATATAGCCAAAAGATTAATTGATTACGGGTTTCATGCTCCAACTGTATCGTTTCCTGTCCCTGGAACTATGATGATAGAACCAACTGAAAGTGAAAATATTGAAGAAATTAATAGGTTTTGTGATGCTATGATTCATATAAGAAAGGAAATAGATGAATGTGCAGAAACAGAAACAAATAATCTATTAAAAAATGCTCCTCACACTATGAAAATGATAATGCAAGAAAATTGGAATTACCCCTATTCTAGACAAAAAGCAGCATTTCCAACATCATATGTTTTAGAAAATAAATTTTGGCCCTCTGTGAGAAGAGTGGACGATGCGTATGGTGATAGGAATTTGATTTGTACATGTGAGCCAATTGAATCTTATCAATGACTTTCTTAACTTAGTTATATAATTAACGATATATGTCCATTAAAATTACTGGAACTGGGTCCTACATTCCTTTATTAACTAAAAAAAATTCTGATTTTTTAAATACCAATTTTTTAAATGCTGATGGTACTGCTTTTAAAGTCAGTAATGAAGTAATAATAAAAAAATTTAAATCAATAACAGGTATTGAAGAAAGAAGATATGCTAAAGATCATCATAATACTTCAGATTTAGCATTTTTTGCAGCTGAAAAAGCTATTAAAGATGCTGAGATGGATCAAGAAACAATTGATTATATAATAGTAGCTCATAATTTCGGAGATATTAAACATGAAACAAAACAATCAGATAGTTTACCGAGCTTAGCCAGTAGAGTGAAATTTAATTTAGGAATTAAAAATCCAAATTGCGTTTGTTATGATATTATTTTTGGATGCCCCGGTTGGATTGAAGGTGTTATTCAAGCCTATGCCTTTATCAAAGCTGGAATGGCTAAAAAATGTTTAGTAATAGGAGCTGAAACACTTTCCAGAACCTATGACGTCAAGGACAGAGATTCTATGATTTATGCTGATGGAGCTGGTGCATCAATAGTTGAATCAAAAAATGAAATAAAAAGTAGTGGAATTTTATCTCACAAATCTTGCACATTCACAGATAAAGAAGCTTTCTATTTGTTTTTTGGAAAATCATATGATTTAAAATCTGATTCAAAAACTAAATTCATTAAAATGCATGGAAGAAAAGTATACGAGTTTGCAATAGTTCAAGTCCCTCTAGCATTAAAAGAATGTCTTGAATTAACCAATTACTCTATTCATGATGTTAAAAAAGTTTTTCTTCATCAAGCAAATGAAAAAATGGATGAAGCTATAGTTGATAGATTCTACAAGTTATATGATTTAGAGACTCCAAAAGGGATCTTGCCTATGTCAATTAACAAATTAGGCAATAGTTCAGTAGCAACTGTACCTACATTATTTGATCTTGTGAAAAAACTAAAACTAAAGGACCATTCATTACAAAAAGGCGATATAATTATGTTCGGAAGTGTTGGTGCTGGAATGAATATAAACGCTATTACTTATAAAATCTAATAAATAATTTACTATTATGATTTTTATATCTTTAACTTTAGACATATTATTTTGTTATGCTCTATATTGATGATATTGGAAGATATTTTTTAATGATAAAAATGTCATTTTTCAAACCAAGTAAGTGGAAAATTCAAAGAAAACTAATTTTTAAAGAAATTAATGATCTTATAATTGAATCCATACCAATTGTTGCGATATTATCTTTTTTTATTGGTGGAGTGGTAGCTATACAAACTGCTTTAAACTTAAGCAGTCCTTTCTTATCAAAATCTTTAATAGGATTCGCAACGAGACAGTCAGTTATTCTTGAATTTGCTCCTACTTTTATGTCTATAATTATGGCTGGAAAAGTTGGTTCATACATTACTTCAAGTATTGGAACAATGAGAGTAACTGAACAAATAGATGCATTAGAAGTTATGGGAATTAATCCATTAAATTATCTGGTTTTTCCCAAGATTATAGCTTTACTATTTTATCCTTTTGTAATTACTGTAGCAATGTTTGTTGCGATTTTTGGTGGATTTATAGCAATGACATTTGCAGGAGTACCAAGTGAAGCTTTTATCTCAGGCATTCAGATGGATTTCGATCCCTTTCACGTTAGTTATGCCTATTTAAAAACAATTTTATTTGCATTTATTTTAGCAACGGTACCATCTTATCATGGATTTTATATGAAGGGTGGAGCGCTTGAAGTAGGGAAAGCAAGTACATTATCTTTTGTATGGACTTCTATTATCATTATAATAGTAAATTTCATTATAACGCAATTATTATTAAGCTAATGATTGAAGTTAAAAACATAAAAAAATCATTTGACGGAATCAAAATCCTTCAAGATATTTCTACAACTTTTGAAAAGGGCAAAACCAACTTAATAATTGGCCAAAGCGGATCTGGGAAAACAGTATTATTAAAATGCTTGTTAGGACTTCATCAACCTGACAGCGGTGAGATAGTTTATGATGGTGTTTCAAACCTAAATATGAATGAAAGCGATAAAACTTTACTAAGAAGAGAAATGGGCATGGTTTTTCAAGGAAGTGCTTTGTTTGATTCAATGTCTGTATTAGAAAATGTAATGTTTCCACTTAATATGTTGACAAACAAAAATGAAGAAGAAATAAGAGAAAAAGCTAAATCAGTTATTGAAAGAGTAGAGCTAGACAATGCAATCAATAAACTACCCTCAGAAATTTCTGGTGGAATGCAAAAAAGAGTTGCTATAGCAAGAGCTATTGTTATGAATCCAAAATATTTGTTTTGTGATGAACCAAACTCTGGATTAGATCCTAAAACTGCTATTGTAATTGACAAATTAATTCATGAGATTACTAAAGAATATAATATCACAACAATAATAAATTCTCATGATATGAATTCGGTTATTGAAATTGGAGAAAAAATTATATTTCTAGTAACAGGAGAAAAAAATTGGGAGGGTACTAATAAAGAAATTTTAAAAACAAATATCGAGTCTGTTAAAAATTTCGTGTATTCTTCAGAGCTTCTTAAAAAAGTAAAAAAGCATTTATAACTATCTAAATCTTATTAATTCAAAAGATTCGTCGGAAAGTTTAATTCCCAACCAAGTCTTTATTTTTTGTTCTTGTTTGATAATTTCATTTTCTGAAATAGAATCACTCCATTTTATATAAAAAAGTAATTTTGAATTTTCTTTAGTTTGATTTATATCGAATAAATTTTGAAGATTAAAATCTATAATTTGATCATAATTTAATTTTACATCCTCAATAAGTGTTCTGTATAAAATATTTTTAGATTCAATTTTTTCTAAATTGTTAAGTCTTTCGGTTAATAATTCAATTTCTTTTGTTTTATTCGAAAGGTCTAGAGAATCTCTTCTTCTAAGTTCACCTAAAAAACGTTTTTGTTCCTTAAAATCGTTTTCTGTTTTTTGTTGATTGAAATTTATTGAGGTTTTAGATAAATGTGGATATTTTTTAATTTTAGCCTTTAGTAAATTAATAATGTCAATTGATATTGGATCTAATCCAAAACTATTAAATGTAATTTCAGAAATCTTATCTTTCCAGGGAAAAACATAAATAGTATTATCAATATCATATTCTATTTTAGAGTTTATTATTAAATAATCCTTATTGTCAATTCCATCTAATTCAAAATCTAAAAATTGTGTTATAGAGTTATTAAACTTATTCTCATATAATATTCCAATAAAAGTATAAAACGCTGGTATTAACATTAGAATTGAAGTCAAAGTAACTAATCTAGAAACAAGTCTTCTCCTTTTAGAGTTAACATAATCTATTAAAGGGAATCGAAGTAGTTTAATTATTAAATAGGTAGCTAATACAATATATAATGTGTTAATCATAAACAAATACATTGCACCACTAGCAAATTCAAATTTTCCGATAGCTAAACCATAACCAACAGTACATAACGGAGGCATTAAAGCAGTAGCTATTGCTACACCATAAATAACAGTTGAGATAGTTCCTTTTTTTGTTTTAGCTATAATAAGTGCCAAACCTCCAAAAAAAGCAATTAATACATCTCGAATATCAGGATTAGTTCTTGATAAAAGTTCTGAAGATTCTTCTCTTAGAGGAAAAAATGAAAAAAACAAATAAGCCGTAAAAACACTTAAAACAACCATTACTGAGAAATTGAGAACTGATTTCTTAAGAGTTTCTAAATCATTAATAGCAATAGATAATCCAAAGCCTAAAATAGGACCCATTAAAGGAGAAATAAGCATTGCTCCAATAACAACAGGAATTGAGTTTGCATTTAAACCAACTGATGCAACAAATATTGAACATATTAAAATCCAAGCTGTTGGGCCTTTAATTGAAATATCATTTTTAATAGAATTTAAGGTAGCTGATTTATCTGTTTCATTTCTAAAATCTAAAATTTCTTTAAAAAAAGATAACATTGACGAAAACAAACCTTTTGCATTGACAGAAATTGAGTTATCGGATTTTTTAAATGATGAATTCTCATCAGAAAAATTAAACTTATTTTCCATAAATTATATTTGTTTTAAGCCTGTCAAATCAGATGAACTTCGTATTTTATCTCCGAGTCCGTCAGTCATTTGTATGTTGTATTTTTTACAAATCTTAGATTCAGGCACCTCACCAACAGATCTATCTCCACCATTAGCAAAAATATCAGGCTTTATAGCTTCCAAAGAAGAACAAACAGTTTTATCTTTATCTATAGATAAAAAAACTTCATCTACCATTTTTAAAGACTTTACAATCTCTAATCTATCTTTTTCGTCCATAAAGGGTTTGCCTTTTTTCAAAACACATTGATCATTATTGTTAACGATGACAACCAGTTTATCACCAAGTTTTTTTGACATTTTCAAATATTCCAAGTGTCCTACATGTATAGGATCAAAATATCCACTTACAGCTACTATTTTCATTTATTTAATTTAACTCTAGCAACTGGTGAAAACAAAAACTTTCGACCAGTTAAGATGTTTTTACAAATATATCTTTTTCTTCGTTTATGTAATTTGATGAAACTTTTATTTTCCTGAAATACAAATAAATCATTAAATGGAACTTGAAAAAGAAAAATTTTATTGTCCTCATTTGGTTCATATTTTTGTAAAGCTATCACTAGATCAATATCAGAGTCAGTTGTTGCAGGTGGGTTAACCATATGTAAAGCCAAAAATTTTAAAATATCATCGGGGAAAATTTTATTGTTTAAAAATGGTAGCATTAAATGTTTATAATTTTTTTTCCATTCTATTCCATGAGGATTAACTCTATATTTAAAGGATTGACTCACTTTAAAATGAGCAAGCTCATGAATAAGAGTTATTAAAAATCTAAACTTATTATCAATATGATTTAAAGTAATTTGAAATTTACCATCTTTTAATGATCTAAAATCTCCATGTTTAGTTTTTCTTGATTTAACAATTTTGATTGACAAATTTTCATTCTTAATTAACTCAGATATTAATTCTTTAGAATAAACTGGAATTAAATCAAACAAGCTAATCACCTTAAGGGTTTGAAATTGATACAGGTAATATTTTACCATTATAATACTTATGACCATTAATAGAAAAGTCATAAATATAATTTGCCATTTCAGTTGAAGACAATGGGGCTTTATAACCAGGAAAAGCTTCTTCAAGCATTTCAGTTTGAACAGCACCTAAAGCTAAAGTATTGATAATTGGACCTGATGTTTTAAATTCTTCATACAACATTTCAGTCAATACATTTAAAGCAGCTTTACTGCTAGAATAAGCCGATAAACCAGCAAACTTACTAGAACCTGCAATTCCTCCAATACTACTAATATTAATTATATGTGATGTATTACTAAATGAGGGTAATAATAATCTTACCAATTCAGCAACTCCAAAAACATTTACACTATACACTGAAATAAAATCTTCTTTAGTTGTTTCAACAAATGATTTGTTTATTAATTTTCCAGCATTATTTATTAAAATATCAACAGAATTAAATTTGTTTTTTATGAATGATACAGCTTTATTTATTGAATTAGAATCAGAAAGATCTGTAGAACATGTAAAAACATTATTCAAATTTAATTTTGAGATTGAAGAAGTATTTCTGGAAAGAGCTATAACATTATAATTATTTTGATTAAATAAATTGACTAATTCAAATCCTATACCCCGACTTGAGCCTGTAATAATAACATTTTTCATTAAATAATTATTTTAAACTAACATAGTAACTGGATTTTCTACAAAACCTTTTAGGGTTTGTAAAAATAAAGAACCTGTTACGCCATCTACAGTTCTGTGATCACATGCTAAAGTAAGTTTCATTGTATGACCTATGGTGATTTTATCTTCTCTTACTACAGGTTTTTTAATGATACTTCCAACAGATAAAATTGCTGAATTTGGTTGATTAATAATTGAAGTAAATTCTTCAATCCCAAACATTCCCAAATTAGAAACTGTAAATGTACTTCCCTTCATTTCGTCAGGTGATAGTTTTTTATCTCTTGCTTTTGAAGCGTAATTTTTAACTAAATTTCCGATTTCTGGAATTGATTTTTCATTTGCAAAGCGAATAACTGGAACCACAAGTCCGTCAGGAACACCAACTGCAACACCTACATGAACATGATTGTTCAATCTCATTTTATCTTCAAACCATTGTGAATTTACTCTTGGATGTTGTTTTAAAGCTATAGCGCAAGCCTTTACAACAATATCATTAAATGATATTTTAGTTTCAGGAAGAGAATTGTATTGATTTCTAAAAGCAATCGCATTGTCCATTTCGAATTCTACACTCAAATAGTAATGAGGGGCAGAAAACTTAGATTCTTTAAGTCTTCTTGCAATAGTTTTTCTCATTTGAGAATTTTCTATTTCCTCAAAACTTTCAATTCCTGATTCAGGAATTTTTGAATCTATATTATCTGTAACAGTTGTTGGCGTAGGTTTAAAGTTTTCAATATCCTCTTTAATAATTCTTCCGTTATCTCCAGAACCATCAACTAAACTAATATCTATATTTTTTTCTTTTGCAATTTTTTTAGCTAGTGGTGATGCTAAAACTCTTGAGTTTGGATTATTTGAAATTGGCTCTATAATTAACTCGGAATTTGTATCTGGTGTTTCAGAAACTAAATCAGAAACATCAGTTTGATCAGTTTGATCAGTTTGATCAGTTTGATCAGTTTGATCAGTTTGATCAACTAATACTGGATTTAATCCAAAATTATCAACGGCGGTTTTATAATCAGAATTAGCATCTCCAATTACAGCCAATAAACTATCTACTTTTGCAGTCTCTCCTACATTTATTCCAATATATAACAAAGTTCCCTCGTGAAATGATTCAAATTCCATAGTCGCCTTATCTGTTTCAATTTCAGCTAAAATGTCCCCTTCTTTTACAATATCACCAACATTTACAAGCCAAGAAGACACTGTTCCTTCTTCCATTGTATCACTTAGTCTAGGCATTGTAATTATTTCAAATGAATCATTTGAAATAGAATCACTATTCTTTAAAGTGGGTTCTTCTTCAATAGTTTGAATTGAATTTTCAGATTCATTTATTTGGTCTACTAAATCCAATTGTCCAGAGTTTGTGGTTGAATTTAATAATCCAGAAATATCTTCATCCTTTTCTCCAACAATTGCCAAAAGAGTATCAACAGCTGCAGTTTGTCCTTCTTTAATTCCAACATGAAGCAAAACCCCATCATGAAAAGATTCGAATTCCATTGTTGCCTTGTCAGTTTCAATTTCAGCAAGAATATCACCCTCTTTAATAGTGTCTCCTACATTCACTAGCCACTTAGCCACTACTCCCTCTTCCATTGTATCGCTTAAACGAGGCATATTTATTATTTCAGCCATTTACTTTAATTTATGAGATATAAAATTATAATTTTCTTGTTCGTATACTGCATCATACATTACTGATTTTTCAGGGTATGGAGAATCTTCTGCAAATTTTTGACAATCAAGAACTCTATTTTTTATACTAGAATCTATCGATTGTATTTCTTCCTCAGATGCAAAATCGTTTTCTAAAATCACTTTTTTAACTTGAGAAATAGGATCTATTTTCCTGTACTCGTTAACTTCATCTTTGGTTCTATATTTTTGTGCATCTGACATTGAGTGGCCTCTGTATCTGTAGGTTTTCATTTCTAAAAAACTAGGTCCATCACCATTTCTAGCTCTAGAAACAGCTTCATGAAGAGCTTCAGCTACTTTCACTGGATTCATTCCATCAACTGGTCCACATGGCATTTCATATCCTAAACCTAATTTCCAAATATCAGAATGGTTGGCTGTTCTTTCAACAGATGTACCCATTGCATATCCGTTATTTTCAACAATAAATACAACCGGAAGTTTCCAAAGCATTGCTAAATTTAAAGTTTCGTGTAAAGATCCTTGTCTAACCGCTCCATCTCCCATATAACATAAAGTGACTGCTCCTCTATTAAAATATTTATCTCCAAAAGCCATACCAGCTCCAAGTGGAATTTGACCTCCTACAATTCCATGACCTCCGTGAAATCTATGTTCTTTCGAAAAAATATGCATAGATCCTCCTAAACCCATAGAGGTTCCTGTTGATTTCCCATATAACTCTGCCATAACTCGTTTCGGATCAACTCCCATTCCAATTGGCATTACATGATTTCTATAAGCGGTAATCATTCTGTCTTTTTCGTGATCAATTACGTGCAAAGCTCCAGCTAAGACTGCCTCTTGGCCGTTGTATAGATGTAAGAATCCTCTGACTTTTTGCTGAATGTAAACAGCAGCTAATTTATCTTCAAACTTTCTCCAAAAGAGCATGTCCTCATACCATTTCAAATAAGTTTCCTTCGTTATTTCTTTCATATAATGAATTCTATTTTATAATTCTTCCTTATACTTAAAATTATTTATTTTTTGCAAAGTTAATGTATCTAATTAATAGATTATAAATAAAATTAAAAATATTGATTTACATAAAATTATAAGTAAAGGAGAATCTCAGTGTGTTTTCTAATGGACTTATCACATCAGAGGTTGACAAAAGATAAGATAAATCTAAATTAATATCTTCTAACTTAAATCCAGTCCCAAACGTTACATACTTTCTAGCCCCCTTGTTTTCATTTTCTCCAAAATAACCAATTCTTAAAGCAAAAGAATTATCATAAGTGTATTCAAGACCCAAAGCAAGAGTTATTTCTTTTAACTCTTCGCTGAAACCATCTGGTGCATCTCCAAAAGATTTAAATAAACCAGACAAAAAATTTACATCGGCCTGATTGTAACCAATTACTTGATTATTGGAATTTAATATTGGAATACTAGGAGAAGGGACTAAAAGTTTATTAAACTCAAGATTTATTGATAGTTTATTAGATGAATCGAAAATAAAATCAAATGCAGAGCCTAGCTTTAAATTTGTAGGAATAAAATTTTCTTTACCAAGTTCTTCATATTTCATTTTAGGGCCTAAATTGGAAAGATTAAATCCAAATCTCCATAAACCATTAAAATTTTCATAAGCTCTTTCTTCAGATTGATAAAATCCTGAAATATCAACTGCAAATGAGTTTGCGGAGCTTGAATCTGAGCTAACACTTTGTAGTTTTACATCAGACATCAAAAATCTTCCAGTTACACCCATTGAAAAATAATCACTCAATTTTAATATATACGAGGCGTCTAAGGTAAACTCATTTGGATTTTCTAAATAAGGGATGTCCTGAGGATTTTGAAGGATGTCAATATCTCCTAAACTAAAATATTTAAAACTTGTTGACCAAGAACTTCTTTCGTCAATAATATTATAATAATTAATATTTGCTAAAAAAACATCGCTAACTAATTTACTTAAATAGGGTGTGTAACTCACTCCTACAGCTGAATTCTTTTCTAAGAAAACATATTTAGCAGGATTCCAATGCTGAGAAAAAGCATCAGGAGATGTTGCGACACCTTGTTCACCTAGTCCTGAAGCTCTAGCATCAGCAGAAATCATCAAAAATGGCACGGCTGTTGTAATAACTCTTCTATCCTGTGAATATAGGCTTATGTTAAAAAAAAATATTAAAATTATAATACTAAAACTTCTAAAATTATACATACAATACAAATATAAATAATGATAATGAATGAATAATTTTTTTTTTAAACAATTTAGTATCTTGCACAAAAAAGGATATCACATGAAATTTAATATAGTCTTAAAATCTTTTTTACTTTTTATTCTTATTTCAATTATAGGTTGTAACAACAACCCTTTTAAAAATAACAGAAATATATCTAACGCAACTGGATGGAAAATAAGCACTAAGGATGGTGGATACAAAAACAATAAATCATTTAAAGGTCAGCAAACTGGACCCGGACTAATTTTTGTTGAAGGTGGAACATTTACCAAAGGTAATGTGAAAGATAACGTGATGCACGATTGGAACAATAGTCCAACTCAACAATATGTAAGATCCTTTTTTATTGATGAAACTGAAGTTACAAATTCAATGTATGTTGAATACTTATTTTGGATGAATAAAGTTTTTGCAAAGGATTATCCTGATATATATAAAGCTGCTCTTCCCGATACCTTAGTATGGAGAAATCCACTTGGTTTCAACGAAGACATGGTAAATAACTATTTAAGACATCCAGCATTTGAAAATCATCCAGTTGTTGGTGTAAGTTGGAAACAAGCTACTAATTTTGCAAAATGGAGAACAGACAGAGTAAATGAAAGAATATTAGTTGAAAATGGATATTTAAGACCTGAATCAATACATCCTGATAGTTTAGTAAATGGATATTCTTTTAATACTAAAGCTTATTTTTTAAACCCTGGGGAATCTTTCGGTGGAAAAATATACGAAATGGCAGACAGTAAACAGACTGAAACTAATGAAGATGGAGAAATAATTTATAATAATGTCAAAAGAGAAAGTGGATTATTACTTCCTGAATACAGACTTCCTACAGAAACAGAGTGGGAATATGCTGCTCTTGCTTTAAGTGAAATTTCAGAAATGAACTTATACCGAGGTAAAAAGAAATTTCCATGGAGCGGAGAGTATACTAGATCCGGTAAGAGAAAAAATCAAGGTGATCAACTAGCAAATTTTAAATTATCAGACGGTGACTATGGAGGTATTGCCGGTTGGTCTGAATCAGGTTCTGGAATTACAACATCAGTTAAATCATATCCTGCAAATGATTTTGGAATTTATGGTATGGCAGGAAATGTTGCTGAATGGGTTGCTGATGTATATAGACCTATTATTGATGAGGAGATGAATGATATTAGTTATTATAGAGGAAATCAATATTTTAATCCAAGTATTGGAGAAGATGGAAAAGTATTAATTACAAAAAATACTGATTCAATTTCTATACAAAATTTACCTGGATCGATACAATATAGAGATTCAAATTCAGTTGATTTAAGGAATTTTAATGATGGTGACTTAAAATCAACAAGAGAGTTTCTTAGTTCATCAGGAATATCCCAAATGTATAATTCACCTGATTTAAATGATCCCAACCTCGAAAGCACAACGCTAATTAGTGATAAAGCAAGAGTTTACAAAGGTGGTTCGTGGTTGGACAGAGCATACTATCTTGATCCTGCTCAAAGAAGATATCAGCTAGAATCTATGACTTCAAACTTTATTGGATTTAGATGTGCAATGTCTTATTTAGGTGAAGTAAGAAATACTAAAAAATCAAGAAAAAGATAAATTAATTACTCATATCTTTTCTTTTGTATTTTATTATATTTAATTGATGCTTTCGTCAGAACTTTATAATTATTTTAAAGAATCAAGTTCAGTTTCTACTGACACTCGATTAATTAATAAAGGTTCAATATTTTTTGCTTTAAAAGGAGAAAATTTCGATGGAAACAAATTTGCAGAGGAAGCAATTAAAAGTGGAGCTAGTTATGCAGTTATTGATGACCAATCATTAAACAATCCGAAATTTATTAAAGTCAAAAATGTTTTAAAATCCTTACAAGATTTATCCAAATTTCACAGGTCCAAACTTTTAAAAACCAAAATAATTGCACTCACTGGAAGTAATGGAAAAACCACTACAAAAGAATTAATAAGTGAAGTATTAAAAAAGAAATACAAAATCATTTCAACAATTGGAAATTTAAACAACCACATTGGAGTTCCTCTAACTCTCTTAAGAATTAAGCAGAATACAGAAATTGCTATAGTTGAAATGGGAGCAAATCATCTAAACGAAATAAAACTACTAACAGATATAATTAATCCAGATTTTGGATTGATAACAAATTTTGGCAAAGCTCATTTAGAGGGTTTTGGTAGTATTGAAGGCGTAATAAAAGGAAAAAGCGAGTTATATGATTTTCTAATTAAAAACGATAAAAAAGCGTTTATTAATAATGATGATTATATACAAAATCAATTTATTGGCAATAAAATAAGTTTTAGCAAAGAAGATAAATCTAATTATATATTCAAAGAAGTTAAAGACACTAATTATGCTGGTCTGAATTATAACGACTTTATAGTAGATTCGAAACTTACAGGGAATTATAATTATCATAATATAGCATTTGCTACATCTATAGGCCTTTATTTCAATATTTCAATTGAAAAAATAAAAGAAGCGATATCTAATTATATTCCATCAAACAACAGATCTCAAATAATAAAAAAAAATAATAAATTAATTATACTAGATGCCTATAACGCTAACCCTACAAGTATGATTTCCGCAATAAATTCTTTAATAAAAAAACAGGGTAATAAATCAGTTATTTTAGGAGATATGTTTGAACTAGGAAATCAATCTGAAAAAGAACACCATGACTTGATTGATTTTTGTGTAAAAAATAATTTTGAAAATATTTTTTTAATCGGAAATGAATTTTTTAAACAAAAAGATAAGTTTGAAATTCCCTTTTTTTATAAAACTAAGGATGAATTAAATAAACATATTAAAAAGTTTCCAATAACTTCAAAATATATTCTTATTAAAGGCTCAAGAGTAATGAGAATGGAAAATTTAATAAATTTTATATGAAAATAATGAATAAAACGATTTTATTTTTATTTATATCTGTATTCATAGGCTGTAATAATCCTATTTCGTGGCAAAATTATAATGAATCTGATGAGATTAGACAAAGTAAAAGTCATGCTAATAAAAGAATGCAATTCAAATTAATTCAATCTAAATATGACGTTAAAAACGATTGGTTTAAAAATATTAATAAGGATGTAATCGAATTCAATGAAAAAGAATACAATTTTCTTAAACCATTAATAATTGAAAAAAGTATTCCTGAAATTCAAACAAGCATTTTAGATGAAAAACTTACTTATGAAAAACTAGTTTTATTCTATTTATTTAGAATAAAATCTATTGAGTTTAATAAAAATCAATATTTAAATTCAATTATAAGTATTAATCAAAACATAATAAATGAGGCTAGAGAAAAAGACAAAATAAAACCTGAATCTATTTATTCATTACATGGAATTCCAGTTCTTTTAAAGGACAATATTAATTATGAAGGTTTAGCCACTACAGCCGGATCATTTGCTTTAAATAACAATATGTCTAAAAATGCTTTTGTTGTAGACAAATTAAAAGAAAATGGAGCTTTAATACTTGGTAAAACTAACCTTAGTGAATGGGCATACTATTTCTGTAATAACTGTCCTTCGGGTTACAGTGCTTTAGGGGGACAAACTTTAAATCCATATGGAAGAAAGATTTTTGACTCTGGTGGATCAAGTTCAGGTAGTGGAGCTGCTATCTCTGCAAATTTCTCTAGTGTTTCATTAGGCTCCGAAACGTCGGGTTCTATATTATCTCCCTCTTCAGCAAATTCCATTGTAGGTCTAAAACCCACTATTGGTCTAGTAAGTAGATCCGGAATAGTACCAATATCTAGTACGTTAGATACTTCTGGACCTATGACAAAAAACGTAATTGACAACGCAATAGTTTTAAAAGCGATTTCTGGATTTGACGATAATGATTCTATGTCAGTAAATAATGTAGACATTGATTTAGAATCTATAGTTAGTTCCTCATTGAAAGGAAAACGTTTTGGAGTATTTAATGAATTTTTAAATGATTCTCTTTATTTAAATGCAGTAAATAAAATTGAAAAATTGGGAGGGGCTATTATAAAATTCAATCCACCCCAAATTAATTTTAACGGTTTTAGAAAGATTCTTGACTATGACATGAAAAATGATCTTCCCGTGTATTTTAAAAACAACAATATTTCTTTTAAAAGTGTAAATGATATTGTTCAATTTAATAAGAAAGATTCATTAAATAGAGCACCTTATGGACAAGGAATATTTAAATCTATTGTAAGTGATTCTACTAAACTTGATGAAATATCCTCAATTAAAACTAGAATCAAAGTCGAAGGAAAAAAATATTTTAGTACAGCAATTAATAAACATAAATTAGATGCTATAATCTCAATAAATAATTATCATGCAGGTTATGCTGCCGGGGCATATTATCCCTGCTTAACAATTCCAATGGGTTATAATAAAATTGGTAAACCTTTTAACCTAACATTTATTTCAGAATCATTTACTGAGAATAAGCTTTTGCAAATCGGATACGCTTTTGAAAAAGAGACAGGCTTAAGAGTTAAACCATTTTAATTGAATCGTTGGTAATAGGTAGGGTAACTAGGTTTTAAAGGAGATCTAATTTCAAATAACTCTAAATCAGAACTAGTTTTAAAATTAAGTTTGGATTCTTTTTCAATTTTGATAAATGTTCCCTTATCAAGGTTTTTATCTTTATATAATAGATTTCCTTGTTTTATAAAAAAAGAATAAACCTTTTCAGAATCTAAATTAACTAAATGAGCACCATCTTCATATTTAATTTCATAAATCTCTATTCCCTCTGAATACATTTCAAATGGAGAATCTTTTCCTTTAATAGTTGTAACAGTTATGTTTTCATTTTTTAATATTGGAAAAGAAGCATGCTTATAATCACTGTAAGTTGCAGGTTGTGTAATTGTTTTAGAAATGTTTGGATCAAACCATATTTGAAACATTCGAGAATTATCTAAAATTTCTTCTGCATGAGATATTCCATTTCCAGATCTAATAATCTGAGCATCTCCTTTTTTTAATTCGATCCATTTATTTTGCTGTGAATCAAAATGTTTTATACTTCCCTCAATCACAAAACTACATATCTCAAATCCTTGATGAGGATGTAAACCGATAGTACTTCTAGATACAGGAGTCCATGCATCTGCCCAATAAAATAAATTTGAATACGGCTTTAATTCCCCTCCATCTTGAGGGAATCCTATAGGTTTTTTTTCTAAAATCTCACCATTATTAAAGTTTCCCGAAGCTTGTTCTTTCTTATCAAAAATTTTAACTGACATAATTAATTTTTAATTCAACAATATTACAAAGTTTAGTTGTTTATAGTAACTAATTTTAAGTCCTATTTGTTGTTTTTTAAATAATCTAAGGCTAGAGTAGTCATTGATCTTAATCCTGTTATCATTGCTGAATCATCAACATAAAAATCGGGGGTATGATGAGGAGCAGCTTTCAGTGGATCTGTTCCTTTTTTAGCTCCACCAATAAAAAAATAAATTCCAGGGATTTTTTCTTGAAAAAAAGAAAAATCCTCAGCTCCGGTAATTGCATTCATTGAATTAACATTTTCAGAACCATTTATTCTTTGAAGAGATGGTAACATTTGTTCATATAAATCAGGATCATTATAAGTTATTGGATAAGTAACTTGATATGTTATTTTAGCTTTAGCATTATTTGCTTCAGCAATATTTTTAACGATTTCTTCAAGCCTTTTTAATAAAACTTCCTTCATTTTATTGTCAAGTGTTCTTATAGTGCCTAACATGTACAAACTCTCGGGAATTATATTGCTTCTGACTCCTCCATGAATACTTCCAATTGTAACAACTGCAGCAGCTTCAGTTAGTGGCATATTTCTACTTACAATAGTCTGAATTGAATTAATCATTTGAGATGCAGTAACAATCGGATCTACTCCTGTCCAAGGAGTTGACCCATGAGTTTGAACTCCTTCAATATCTATTCTAAATTCATTTACTGCAGCCATGATACCTTTAGGTCTAACATAAACTTGTCCAGCGCTAATTTGAGACCAAATATGAAGACCAAATATTGCATCAACATCAGGATTTTTCAACACGCCCTCCTTAACCATTAACTCTGCTCCACCTTCTTCCCCAGCTGGAGCTCCTTCTTCAGCAGGTTGAAAAATAAATTTAACGGAACCTGGAATTTCATCTCTTATTTCATATAAAACTTTAGCCACACCTAATAATATTGCAGTATGAGTATCGTGACCACATGCATGCATTACAGGAACTATATCTCCGTTATATTCCCCTGTCATTTTTGAAGCCCAAGATAAATCTGCCCTTTCTTTGACCGGTAATCCATCAATATCAGCTCTTAATGCCACTACCGGCCCTGGTTTTCCACCTTTTAATAATGCTACAACACCTGTTTTCGCTACTCCAATTTGCGGATCAAAACCAATTTTTCTTAATTCATCTGCTATTCTTTCAGAAGTTTTAAATTCTCTATTACTAAGCTCGGCATTTTCATGAAACCAATGTCTTAGTTCAATAACTTGGTTTTCATAGCCAGAGATTAATTCAGAAATTTTTTTATCGAATTTTTGAGAAAAAGAAAAAAAAGAAACAAACAGTAGAAATAAAGACAAATACTTTTTCATAATATTATAATAAGTTTAAGTTGGATTGAAATTTTTTACAAGCTTTTAAAAATGATTCTTTTAGTTCATCATTTAATATTCCATTTGAACAACTAAAGTTTGAAGAAAAATTTGGAAGCGAAAACATAGGTAAGTCAAACTTATGATTGAATGAAATACGACTGTGAGCGGTTTCTAAAACTGAGAGCGCACCTCTTTCACCGTCTGATGTAGATAAAAGTAACATAGGTTTATCCCACCAAACTATTTTACCGATTCTAGAAATCCAGTCAAAAATATTTTTAAAAGCAGCAGTATAGGATCCATTATGCTCAGCAAATGAAATTATTAATGCATCAGAACATTTCAATAATTCATAAAACTTCGTTGCCTTTTCAGGAATTCCAGAATTTAATTCTTTATCCTCACTAAATATGGGCATCTCAAAGTCATTTAAATCTAAAATAATTATTTCAACATTTTTAAATTGATTGGATGCATAAATAGAGAATTGCTTATTAATTGATTTTTTTGAGGAGCTTGCTCCAAATACTACAATTTTCTTCATAATTGTGGGTCATACTGGATTCGAACCAGTGACTTCTACCCTGTCAAGGTAACACTCTGAACCAACTGAGTTAATGACCCGTTAAAAAATTAAATTTATAAATTAAAATTAATATTTAACTTATTAATTAAACTGTATTTTCAAATTAATACTCTTTTTAAGAATGAGTATTGTTTATTCTTTATATTAGTATTATGAAGAGAAAAGAAAAGATGATAAGATTTTGGATTGATATTGTTTTTAAAATTATTGTGTTTGTTGCTGCTGTAATTGCTATGAAATTAATTTTCTTTAAATCATAGATTTCTACTTATTTTTATCGAATACAACTGGAAAAGAATAGCTCATTGCTACTGGATAATCATTTTTAAGTGCAGGTTCCAAAGAAGGTATTTTTTTTATAGCTTTTTCAGCTTGAACTCTATATTCTTCATCGCCATATGATGAAATCTCGAAAATATTTCCATCGTTTTCAATAATCAAATCTAAAAAAACAATCACCTGAGCGCTTTCATCATTATGAGTTTTTGGATACTTTAAATATTTTTTAATATAAAACTGGATGTTTTCTTTAAAAAGAGTAATAGAAGTTTCAGGTGTAACATCTTTAGCCTTGGGAAATAAAGGAGCCCAATCAATATTATCTAAGGTAAACACATCATTAAGATCAAAGTTTTGTGATTCATTTCTGTATGTTACTGGAATTCTAAAAGGAAAAGATTTAACAACACCATCAATCTTTCCTGGTTTCATTACAGGAAGTTTATTAAAAATATTCAATGCTGCTTGTTCAAATATAGAATTAGCGGTATTTAATGCATCTGAGTCAGTAAACTCAACACCTACTATTGAGGATTTAGCAAATAGTTTATCAACTTTTCCATTAATATCAATCTCAAAAAATACATTAACAACAGATTGTAATCCTAATTCTTTAGCACTATCAGGGAAAACAAAATATTTTTCAATATGCTCAGCTATAGTTTCGTTAAAACAAATACTTTGATTCTTGACAGGAACTAATTTACATATAGGAAAAACTGGGAACTCCTTGTTAACTAATTGTTTTTCTTGCGAACTAACAGAGAAAAAAAAGAAAATAACAATAATTGAAAGTAACTTATTGAGCATGAAATATGTTTTAATGATGATTTACAAAACGCTAAAATACAATTTAGATAACTTTTTTTATTAAATTAGTTGAGTAAAAAAATTTTAATATTATGAAATTTTATAAATATATATTGCCCTTCATTTTAATAGCATTATTGGGTTCTTGTGAAAATATGGACCAAGAAATGTCTGATGACGAACTAATTCAAGCTATTATTAGTTCAGAGAATCGAATTTCTGTAACAAAAAACGATCTTCCCAAAACTGCTATATCTACTCTGAATTTTAAAATGAGTGACGATGTAATTCGTTATGCAGAGTTAGCTCCAGAATTAGGGTTTGAAATTGAAATGAAAAGTTGGGGATTTTTTGATTTCGAGTTAGATTACGAAAGAAATGACAATAAATATTTCACAACAAAGGGAAGAGAATTAGAATCAAGTAAAGGAAATAAAGACGATTGGGGTGATAAAAAAAATAAAAATGGTAAGAAAAAAAGAGGGCCATGCTTTAAATTTGTATATCCAATTTCATACACAATGAGTGATAATTCTGTAATTAAAGGGGATAACAGAAAAGAAATTCACAATCAAATCAAAACCTATTTTGAAAAAAATGGTAAAACAAAAGAAAACAAACCTAGTTTAAACTTTCCTGTTCAAATTTTAACGCTTGACGATAATAAAAACGTTTCGACAAAAGATATTTTAACACTTGATGATTTAAAAGCTTTATGGATAAAATGTAAAGGTGACAAAAAAAAGGATGGAGATAAAAAGAACGACTAATAACAAATCTTTAAATAATAAAAAAAGCTCCTATAAGGAGCTTTTTTTATTTGATTTGAAGACGAATATTTCTGAAAAAATACAAGGTTGTGTTATTAAATTTAAGATTTATTTATTTTATTCCAAGCGAAAATCATTGCTGAAGCAAAAAAAAACAAAGCGCCCAATGGTAATAAAAAAAAAGGTTCATTTAGATATCCATTTTCATCAACTTCTGATCCAATTATAAAAAATAAAAAATAGCAGAATAAGCTTATTGAAAACAAAATTAATGGCAGTTTTTTTTTCATTAATGAAATATTAATATTTATATAATACAAAGCTAATTTTTAATTCTTTATTTTTGGACAGATTTAACAAAAATGAAACACATCACAAAACAAGATTTAAAAGATATGGATCGCATATATCGTTTAAATTTAATAAATAGTTGTACTGGCTATAAATCTGCTAATTTGATTGGAACAGTTTCTTTAGATAATATTCATAATGTGGCTGTATTTAGTTCTATAACTCACCTTGGAAGTGACCCTGCTTTACTAACTTTCATTGTAAGACCTACCACAGTTCCAAGAGATACTTACAAAAATATAATTGACAACAAAGAATTCACGGTTAATCATATTAATGTTGATGATATTAAAGAAGCTCACCACACATCCGCCAGATACCCATCTGTTATTTCTGAATTTGACATGACTAAACTAGAAAAAGAATTTAGAGATGAATACAAATCTCCATTTGTGAAATCGTCTAAAATTAAATTAGGTTGCAAATACTTAAATCAATATGAAATTAAAGAGAATAACACATTATTAATGGTTGCTGAAATCAACGATATTTACTTTAATGATGATATTATTCAAAAAGACGGATGGTTAAACTTAGAAAAAGGTAAAACCGTAACTGTTAATGGACTTGACGGTTATGCTTTACCTACTTTAGTAGAAAGATTTGAATATGCTAAGCGAAAAGAATGAATGAATTTATAAATAAAGATATTTTAGAATATTCTGAAATCAATTCGCAAAAAGAACCTGCCTTACTTAGGGAACTGAACAGGGAAACTCACTTAAAAATTTTAAATCCTAGAATGTTAAGTGGCACTTTTCAAGGAAGATTATTATCATTAATATCTAAATTAATTAACCCAAAAAAAGTTTTGGAAATCGGAACCTATACAGGATATTCTGCATTATGTATATACGAAGGGTTAGATGAAAAGGGTGTGATTCATACCATTGATAAAAACGAAGAATTAGTTGAAATTCAAAAAAGATATTTTGAAAAAACTGGAGAAATAGAAAAATTTATTCAACACACGGGTAACGCATTGAAAATAATTCCAAAAATCAACGAAACTTTCGATTTGATTTTTTTAGATGCAGATAAAGAGAACTATATAAATTATTATAATTGTATAATAAATAAATTAAATAAGAAAGGAGTCATTTTAGCTGATAATGTACTTTGGAGCGGAAAAGTGACAGATGAAAAACAACAAGATGAAGCAACAAAAACTTTAAGAGAGTTTAATAATATGGTTAATAGTGACAATAGAGTAGAAACGATTTTACTACCCATAAGAGATGGAATTTCACTAATAAGAAAAATTTAGAATTTTCTTTTTATAGACCCCCCTAAATCGTCCATTTTTTCTTTTACTTCATCGATCTCTTTTTTTATTGAATCAGTATCTATACCTTGATTTTCAGCACTTTTTTTAATTTCTGATTTAATATCCTCAGTAGCATCTTTTACTTGGCGAATACCCTTTCCTAGACCCTTAGCGATTTCAGGAATTTTATCGGCTCCAAAAACTAATAAAACAATTAATCCAATAAAAAGAATTTCGGGACCACTTATAAATAAGATCATAAATAATTTTATTTGATGTAAATATAAAAAAAGGTCAATTAAAAAATTGACCTTTTGAAATTAACCTTTAACCTTAGATTTAAACTTATCAAATTCAGATTCGTCTTGTTTTTTAGGCCATGAATTGTTTGATGTGTCAATGTCTGCGGTTTCTAAATCTGGATCTAAATTAATGTTTATAATTTTTTTGTTTGAAGTAATTAATTTTTTTACTTCATTATCATTTTTTCTCCAAATCTGAGCAGGATAAGTTACTCTTTTAGTTGTTCCGTCTTCGTATTCAAAATCAACAATAATTGGCATAACTAAACCTCCTGGTTTTTCAAAAATAACCTCATAAAAGAATTTTGGAACTTCTTTATTTGAAACTTCATTTTCTTTAAGATAATTATTTAGGAGTTTAGAATTTTCTAAAGGATCTTTATCTTTAATACTATTGGTATCATTTTCAAAATTTTCTAAAAACACTAATGGTCTTAATTTTGTAATTCCTCGTTCTTCCATTATTTTTTTCACTGCAACACTAGGTTCGTTAGAAACAAAATACTGATTCACTTCCTTAATTCCAATATCAACATAATCAGTTGTATAAAACCACCCTCTCCAAAACCAATCTAAATCAATGGCCGAAGCATCCTCCATGGTTC
>PADT01000013.1 GCA_002700465.1 Flavobacteriaceae bacterium
TCACTTTTGGGCTTTAGGATGGATGCTTCATGAAGATTATCAAAAGGCTGGAATAAACATGTTGCCAACAAAAAAAAGAGACAAATCAACAGCTTTACAAATAATACTTTATAGTCTTTGGACTATAATTATTTCAGTATTTCCAGTCACTGGGCTTACAGGTGATCTTAAGCTTAGTATTGGGTCTGCAGTAGTTGTATTATTTTTAGGTCTAGTCATGCTTTTTTATTCGATTAACTTATATAACAAGATGAATATTGCTGCAGCAAAGAAATTATTTACAGTTAGTATTTTATATTTAACGCTTTTACAAATAACCTATTTAATAGATAAAATTTATTTATGGACTTAGAAGAACAACAAGAATTTAGAAAAAAACACAGAAGAGCAAGAAAGATGATGCTTCTTTTTTCTTTGCTTAGTATAACTATGACTTTTGCAGGACTTACTAGCGCATATATTGTGAGTAAATCTAGACCAGATTGGTTGGTTGATTTTCAATTGCCGGACTACTTCCTTTCTAGTACTCTAATTATAGTTTTAAGTAGTATTAGCATGTGGCTTGCTAAAAAAAACATTAAAAGAGATGAGTTCTCAAAGACATCATTATGGATTGGAATTACTTTTTTACTGAGTATTTTATTTGTGATTTCTCAATTTTTAGGTTTCCAAGAATTAATTTCTAAAGGCTATTATTTTACTGGTGCTCAAAGTACAGTGACAACATCTTTTTTATATGTTCTTTCTATGCTTCATTTGGCTCATGTTTTAGCAGGAATAATAGTACTTATTGTAGTATATTTAAATAATAAAAAAAACAAATACAAAGAAGAAAAGTTAGGCTTTGAACTAGCTGAAACATTTTGGCATTTTTTAGGTTTTTTATGGCTTTATTTGTTTGTGTTTTTATATTTCTTTAGATAGTAAAAAAATGTAACTTTGTAATCCTAATTTGTATATTTAAATGAGTTCAACAATAACAACAATAGAAGACGATAATACTGACGTTTGGGGTGGTGGTAATAAGCCTTTAAATTCAAGCTATGGAAAACTAATGATGTGGTTTTTTATAGTTTCCGATGCATTAACATTTTCAGGATTTTTAGCAGCATACGGTTTCTCAAGATTTAAAAACATTGATTCTTGGCCAATTGCTGATGAGGTGTTTACACACTTTCCTTTTTTACACGGAGTAGATGCTCCAATGTATTATGTTGCTCTAATGACTTTTGTATTAATATTTTCATCTGTAACTATGGTTCTGGCTGTTGATGCAGGTCATCATATGCAGAAAGGAAGAGTAGCTTTCTACATGCTTTTAACTATTATTGGTGGGGCTATTTTTGTTGGGTCCCAAGCTTGGGAGTGGGGTAATTTTATCAGAGGAGAATATGGTGCTGTCGAAACTAAAGGAGGTCAAATATATCAATTTCAAAGCTCGGAAACAGGAAAACGAATAGCGTTACATGATTTTGCAGTTGAAATTCCCACCGAGAGAGTTCAGCATGAAAGTAAAAATGGGGTTTGGTATATGGGCGAAAGCACCCTACCTTCCTATACAACTCAAGAGGTTATTTCAGGATTTGTTGCTAACGACGACATTGTAATTAAAACTGAAAAAATTGACGAAAATGGACATAAAATTATTTTATCAAGAGAAGAATCACTTAACAAAATAACTCAAGCCGTTAGTGTTGTTGAAGGGGCTAATTTGGTTAACAACGAATATGGAAATCGTTTGTTTGCTGATTTCTTCTTTTTTATTACTGGATTTCATGGTTTTCACGTTCTTTCAGGTGTTGTAATTAATATTATAATTTTCTTCAATGTTCTTGTTGGAACATATGAAAGGCGAGGTCATTACGAAATGGTTGAAAAAGTTGGTTTGTATTGGCATTTTGTTGATTTAGTTTGGGTTTTTGTATTCACTTTCTTTTATCTGGTATAATTTATTAAAATGGGAAATAGCACACATAAATTAGAAATTTTTAGAGGACTTGTAAAGTTCAAGTCTAACCAAAGTAAAATTTGGGCGGTATTGTTTTTTTTATCCGTTGTAACTATCATTGAAGTAGCTCTTGGTATTGTTAAGCCTGAAGTTTTAATAGTAAATTCCTTTTTAAGCATGAAGCTTATAAACTGGATTTTTATTATTCTAACAATTGTTAAGGCATATTATATAATGTGGGATTTTATGCACATGAGAGACGAACTTAGAGGGCTCCAAGCCTCTGTAATTATAACGCTGTCATTTTTAATAGCCTACCTAGCTTTTATATTACTTGTTGAAGGAAATTATATTTTTGACGTTATGTATGAAGGTTTTGTTAGCTGGAATTTTTAACCATTTAATCTTTTAGAATGAGAAAATATGTAGTTCTCACCATTCTTTTTGTTTTACCGTTAGTAGTTTATCTTTTTTTTGCGTCCGGAATCAATCATTTTGCTCAACTTCCAGTACTAACAAATAATATTGTTGATGTTTCAGAATATTCAAACGATACTTTTAAAAATAAAATCACTATTCTTGGTTTTTTTGGAAATAATGTTCAAGACAAGCATGGTGACGCATTAAATTTAAATCAAAAGATATACAAGAGATTTTATCAGTTTAAAGATTTTCAATTTATTATGATTCAGCCTAAAGGCACCAGTGAATTAGCTAAAAATCTTCAAAATGATTTAAAAACAGGTACAGATACAGATCTTGTAAATTGGAAATTTATTTCTCTTGAAGACCAAGCTCTTTCTGAAATTTTTAATAGCCTAAAAACTAATCTCACTTTAGATTCAAATTTAGGGACACCTTATGTTTTTATTATTGACAGGGATGCCAATTTAAGAGGAAGAGATGATGATGATGGTATTAAATACGGTTACGATTCAAGATCCGTAGCTGATATAAATAACACTATGTTAGATGATGTTAAAGTTATTTTAGCTGAATATAGAATGGCTTTGAAAAAAAACAATAGATATAAAGAAAGTTTAGAATGAAAAAATACTCTTACATAGGTATATCATTCATAGTTTTAATTTTCGGAATTATATTTTTCCCTAGAATAATGGATCGAATCGAAAATCAATCCATAAGTGACACTAAACGATTATCAAAATCTGATGAGCTTAGTTTTATAAAATTAAATGGTGAAAAAAGAAAAGTTGCAAACTTTTTATTTTTAAATCAAGACAGTTTATACGTGAGTAATGAAGACTATAATGGTAAAGTGTTTGTAGCAGAATTTTTCTTTACAAGATGCCCTTCTATATGTATTGAAATGAATAAAAACATGAAAATTTTAGATGAGTTATATGGCGATAGAGATGATTTTGGAATAGCTTCTTTTACAATAGATCCTGAAAATGACACCCCAACAACTTTAAAAAAATATTCTGAACTAATTGAAGTAAAGTCAAAAAATTGGCATTTTTTGACGGGCGATAAAGAAGATATTTATGAGTTGTCTAATAAAGGATTTAACATATTTTCATCTATTAATGAAGCAGTTGAAGGTGGGTTTGAACATCAAGGTTTTTTTGCATTAATAGACCAAAATGGATATATTCGATCTAGGGTCAATGAGTATGGCACGCCAATTGTTTATTATTCTGGAATAACAAATGAAAATGAAAATGTTCAGGGAATTGAAATGATAAAAGAAGATATTGATAAACTATTAAAAACTCAATAATGGAAAAAAATAAATATGGAATTTGGATTAAAATTGTTTCTGTTTTAATTCCTGTTGTAGTTGCAATTTTATTTACAGTTAGAATTCCAAATGTTGAGCCATTATCTTTTTTACCACCTATATATGCTTCAATAAATGCGTTAACTGCTGTACTTTTGGTTATTGCACTAAAAGCTATTAAATCTGGCAAGCGACTATTGCATGAAAGATTAATGAAAACTTGTATAGCATTGTCTCTAGTTTTTTTAGTTATGTATATTGCTTATCATATGACTTCAGATCCAACTCCTTTTGGTGGAGAAGGAGCTGTAGCTTACGTTTATTATTTCATACTAATCTCTCACATTTTATTATCAATAATCTTGATTCCTTTAGTATTAACAAGTTACGTAAGAGCAATTCAAGCGCAGTTTGATCCACACAAAAAGATTTCAAAAATTACTTTTCCAATTTGGCTTTATGTAGCAGTTACTGGCGTTGTAGTTTATTTAATGATTTCACCATATTACGTATGAATTTAATGGTCTATTTATTGGATTTACAATGCGCTATGTGTAGAGCAGTACTAGAGTCTGGTGCTGACCAAAAAACAGCTGAAAGCTTAAATGATGGGATAGTTTATTTAATGATTATTCCTTACGTTCTTGGTGGATTAACTCTGTATTTCCTCTACTTAAAGTTTTTTAAAAAGTAATTTGTGGGTTTGTAATTTTTTTTTACTTTTGCTACTATGTAATGCATAGTACTATGCAATGTATAATAATAGTTAGCCTTAAGTATCAAATTAAAAATATTCCATATATAGTTTGATTTAAATTATTTGATGTTTGGGGCTGAATATTTAAAAACTAAAAAAATGGAATTATTATTAGATTGGAGAAATATTTTTATTGTGGCGCTTATGCTTATAGTTTTTTTAATTAGCTATAAAACTTTAAAAAAATAAAAAATTATTAAATAAAAATTAAAATAATGAAAAAAATACTATTACTATTATTTATTACTTTCACATTCATTTCTTGTGGATTAGATGTAAAACCTACTGTTACAGTAAAGAATGACATTAACTTGACCATTGACGGAGAAAATATCGATGGAATTCAAGGTGAATGGATTATCTCGTCTGAAGAAAAAAAAGAAAAGGGTAAAGAGATTATTGTTATTACTATTGAAAAAAACGAAATCATATAATTTAAGTTGAGTACAGAGAATTTTAAAATACAAATTAGAAAGGGGCTTTTAGAATTCTGTGTTTTACAGATTATATCTAAAAAAGAAGTTTATGCTTCTGAAATTATTGATGAATTAAAAGGTTCTAAAATAATTGTAGTAGAGGGTACTGTTTATCCTCTTCTAAGTAGATTAAAAAAATCAGACTACATCAAACACGAATGGAAAGAATCAACTCAAGGTCCACCAAGAAAGTATTATTCGATTAGTGTTTATGGACTAGAACATTTAAAAGAGCTAATCGTTTCTTGGAGCGATATAAATAGTTCAGTAAAAGAACTTCTTAAAACCAAAAAATGAAAAAACTATTTCTTTTATTATTGGAATTTAAGATAAATCTTTTAAAGAAAATTTTAAAATGGTTTAGGGATTAAAAAAAAAAAAATGAAAAAAACACTTACAATAAACATAGGACACTCCATTTTTAACATTGAAGAAGACGCTTATGAAATATTGAACAAATATTTAGATTCAATTAAAAATTATTTTAAAAAAATTGATAATGATTCAGAAATAATTAAAGATTTCGAATTAAGAATTGCAGAAAATTTTTCAGCTAAAGTTTCACCGATAAAGCAATGTATTGATTTAAGTGATGTTAAAGAAGTCATTAAGATAATGGGATCTTTAGACGATTTTAAAGAGATTTATGATGATACTGAAACAGAAAATGTAAACGAAGAGAAAAAAACAAACAATAAACTTTTTAGAGATTCTAGCAATAGAGTTATTGCAGGAGTTTGTTCTGGAATAGCTGAATATTTTAGAATTGATCCAATAATTGTAAGGGTTTTATTTTTTATAGCAGTTCCATTGAATTTAATTGTGTACATAATATTTTGGATAGGGATTCCATCAAAAGATTTTGACCCTGACCTTAGAAAAATACTTTACAGGGATAAAGAGAATGGAGTAATAGGAGGTGTAGCAAAAGGACTATCAAATTATCTTAAAATTGATGCCAATATAATAAGAGTAATCTTTATTGTGAGTTTATTTTTTGGTGGCGCAGGATTATTATTCTATTTTTTATTGTGGCTTTTTACTAAAGAGGCTAAAACAATAGGTGAAAAAATGAATATGTCGGGCTTTAATGTTAATCTATCTAATGTTGAAGACTTCATTAAAAAAAAAACCAAAAATCTAAACAGTCCTGAAAACACTTTAACTAAGGTTTTTTTATTTCCCTTCAGACTATTGGCTCCACTGATTAATGCCTTTTTAAAGATTGGAGTTTTCGTTTTTAAAATAATATTCTTTATATTTTCTTCAATATTTATTGTTTTTATTTCTATTTTATTAGTTGTTTTTTCAACTATATCATTTAAAGATATAAGTCCAGAACAAGACCCTAAATTTCATGAACTATTAAATGCTATCCCTGATTACTTTGCGATATTTTCAGTGGTTTTCTTACTGCTTACAATTATAATTTCTGTTATTATTTCGTTTTATGTATTGTTTAAAAAGAAATCAAATTCTTATTTTTTTATGGTATTAATTTTTTTGTGGATAGCCTTTTTAACCCTTATTATGATTTCATTACCAAATATAATTTTAAACATGCAAGATTTAAATTTGCTGCCAAACTGGATTGATGGTAACTATTCTTTTATTTGGAAATGGAATGATGGTATAATGCTAAATAAAAATAATTAGGTTTATAAAATAAACTAGTTTATATTTGTACTTTAAAAAATATTATGACAAAAGAAGAACAATTAAGTATTATTAATGATACAATTAAGAAGACTAAATATAATTTAAAACCTCTTGGATATAATCTTGTCTTTTGGGGTGTTTTGATAATTACAATGAGCTTATTTCATTACTTTTTTCCCCAGATAGTTCAAATCACTTATTACTCCTCTTTAATATATTGGGTAGCTATTCCATTACTTGGAATGGTTTATACAACCTATTATAATATAAATTCAGGAAATAAATTGGGATATGAAACGCAACTAGGAAGAGTCATTAGAATTATATGGGCGGTTTTTGGATTGTCTTGGATTTCAATAGTTGTTCTAAATCTATTGCATGATGCCAATCCAGTTCAAGACATATTATTTTTGTTAAGTACAGTTTTAATTATGTCTGGAGTTATAATAAGATTCAAACCCGTTACTTTCGGTGGTGTAGGATTATTAATTTTTACTATTTACACATATTATGTTCCTGATATTAATTTTCTTTTAGTAAATGTAGTTGGAATTACTTTTGGAATGTTGATCCCTGGTTTAGCTCTTTATCTTCTGAAAAAAGATGAATAAGGAGACAGAAAAATTACTGTTTAATCCTATTAGACTTAAAACAATATCTTTTTTGATGACTGTAGAGACGTGTACTTTTAAGGCACTTCTTAATGTTACCGCCTCTAGTAAAGGAAATTTAAGTGTTCAATTAAAGAAGTTAAATGAGGCAGGATTAATAAATATTGAAAAGTATTTTCAAAAAAGCTATCCTACAACAGATTACTCAATAACAAAAAAAGGAAAGGATTCATTTGAAGAGTTTTATAAACAACTAATATCCCTACAAATAAAAAAGTAAAGTAAACATTACATTATGAATAATTTTTATAAATTTGGATACCCAAAAAATTTAAAATTAAATACCAATTAAACTTTGGGCACATTTATTGATCTAAATATGGTAACAACTAACAATTATGATTAAAATAAACGACTTACATAAGTCCTATAAAATGGGCTCAAACTCTTTGCACGTTTTAAAAGGAATTAATTTTGATGTTGAAGAGGGTGAACTTGTAGCGATTATGGGATCATCAGGATCTGGTAAATCAACCCTTTTAAATATTCTTGGGATGTTGGACTTATTAGATAAAGGTTCGTATGATTTAGATGGGGTACCGATAAAAGATTTAGATGAAACCAAAGCAGCTAATTATAGAAATAAATTCTTAGGATTTGTATTTCAATCTTTTAATTTGATTAATTATAAAACTGCACTTGAAAACGTAACACTTCCTTTATATTATCAGGGAGTCAAAAGAAAAGAAAGAGAAGCATTAGCATTAGAATATTTAGATAATGTCGGTTTAAAAGAATGGGCTACTCATTTACCAAGTGAATTATCTGGTGGACAAAAACAAAGAGTTGCAATTGCTCGGGCACTTGTATCTAAACCAAAAGTTTTATTAGCTGATGAGCCAACAGGTGCTTTAGATTCGACAACTTCCAAGGAGGTTATGGCTTTAATACAAGAAATAAACAAAAATGGTAAAACAATTTTAATTGTAACTCACGAGGAAGATATTGCTAAAATGTGTTCTAGAATAGTAAGGTTAAAAGACGGAATTATTGTTGAAGACAAAAAAAATAAAATGCAAAAAGCTATTTAAATGTTTAGTAGAGACCGTTGGCTAGAAATATTTGAAACTATTAGAAAGAATAAGCTTAGAACTTTTCTATCTGGTTTTACTGTGGCTTTAGGAATTTTAATTTTTGTCGTATTGTTTGGTTTTGGAAATGGTCTTAAAAATACTTTTGACAAATTTTTCAAGGATGATGCTTTAAACACTATGTGGGTAAGACCTAGCAGAACTTCTAAACCATACATGGGCTATGAAGCTAATAGAAGAATAGAATTGATTAATGCTGATCTTGAAGACGTCTCTAAAAGATTTGAATTTTATATCGAAGGAATAACTCCCAGGATATCCTTTAGCGGGACTGTGGGATACAAGTTAGAATCTAATAATTATCCAATAAGAGGAGTTGGTCCATCTCATAAAAATAATGAGATGACCATTATGATGAAAGGAAGATTTATTAATGGGTTAGATGTTGATAATAAAGAGCGAAACGTAGTTATTGGAAGACTAGTTGAACAGGACTTATTCAAAGACGATGATGCTATTGGTAAATTTATATCAGGTGGAGGAAGATCTTGGAAAGTAGTTGGTGTTTTTCAAGATGATGGTGGAGACAATGAAGAAAGAATTATTTATGCACCTTACACCACAATTCAAATGATTCAAAAAGGTACCGACGATATTGGTCAAATGATTATTTCGTATAAACCTGAAATTGGATATGCAGGAGCTGTTGCGTTTGAAAAACAATTAAAAAAATATTTAAAGCAAAAAAAGTTTATTGATCCAACTGATCCAAGAGGCCTTTTTATTAGAAGTGCAGCTTCAGACCTCAAAGAAAATGATCAATTTACATCTGTTTTGCAATATATCATATCATTTGTAGGGATTGGAACTCTTTTAGCTGGAATAATAGGGATTTCAAATATTATGGTTTTTGTTGTTAAAGAAAGAACCAAAGAGCTTGGTGTAAGAAAAGCAATAGGAGCTACTCCAAAATCAATTGTAGGCATGATATTACATGAGGCAATTTTTATTACTACTATTTCCGGATACTTTGGTTTATTTGTAGGAATTGCTTTTTTAAATTTTATAGGTGATAAATTAGAAGAAGATTATTTTATAACTAACCCATATATAGATTTTTCAACAGGTGTATCAGCTACTATTTTATTAATAGCATTTGGAGCTTTTGCAGGCTATTTACCTGCAAAAAGAGCAGCGAGTATAAAACCCATAGAAGCCTTAAGAGACGATTGATATGAAAAGATTATTTGATAAAGACACTTGGCAAGAGATTTTTGGTTCAATCCAAAAAAACAAAATAAGAACTATTATCACAATGATTGGAGTCTTATGGGGTATCTTTATTTACATTGCTCTTTCTGGTTCTTCAAAGGGACTTGACAATGGTTTTGAAAGACAATTTCAGTCTATAGCTTCTAATAGTATTTTTGTTTGGGCCCAATCTACAAGTCTTCCTTACGCTGGTTATAAATCTGAGAGAAACATAATACTAAAAATTCAAGACGCAGAAGTTTTAAAAAAGCAAGTCAAAAACATAAAGTTTATAGCTCCAAGAATTGTCGCTGGTGTTTTTGGTGATCAAGGTGGAAGTATTGTTAGAGGAACAAAAACAGGAACATATTCAGTCTATGGAGAGTACCCAGAATATATAAAAATTGCTACCTCAAAAATTTATGATGGAGGGAGGTTTATAAACCAATCAGATATTGAAGATGATAGGAAAGTTTGTGTTATTGGTGAAAGAACTCAATTAGAACTTTTTGAAGACGACGAGGATCCAATAGGAAAATTTATTAGTATAAATAAAATTAATTTTAGAGTTGTTGGAGTTCACAAATTTGTTCAAGGTGGAGGTTTTGGTGACGATGGGGATATTTACATACCATTTACAACTTTTAAAAAAATATTTAATACAGGTGATAGAGTTGGGTTTTTTATGATTGCTGCTGATGAAGATGCCGATGGAGTTAAAGTTGAAAAGGATATTAAGGCAACATTAAAACAAATTCATAAAATTGATCCAAATGATGAAAGAGCTATCGGAGGGTTTAATTTAGGAGAGATATTTAGAAAGACCATGAACTTTGCTAATGGTTTAACATTTTTATCCTTAGTAGTTGGTATAGCCACAATTTTAGCAGGAATCATAGGTATTGGAAACATATTACTTATTTCAGTAAAAGAAAGAACTAAAGAAATTGGAATTAGAAGAGCATTAGGAGCTACACCTGCTGAAGTAAGGTCTCAAATCATTTTAGAATCTGTTTTTTTGACAATACTGGCTGGAGTGATTGGAATAATTTTAGGAGCATTAGTTTTATATGGAATTAATGCAGCTACTATGGATCAAACTGATTTTCCATATACCAATCCTACCGTTCCAATACCATATGTTCTTGGAGCTTTAGCTTTAATGGTATTGCTTGGAACACTAATAGGAATCATACCAGCTCAAAGAGCTGTTAGCATAAAACCAATTGACGCATTAAGAGAAGAATAAACAGAATAACAATTAATTATATAACATGAAATATTTAAAATACATAGGAATTGCTGCCCTTATTGGGGGAGTTTTATTTGCAACTGCTTTTTTTATTAAATCCAATAGCACGTCATCTATTGTCTACGATACTCAGACTTTAATTACAGCTACAATTGAAGATAAAATTGTTGCAACTGGAAAAGTTTTGCCAGAAGATGAGGTAAATATAGTTCCACAAATTGCAGGAATAATTCAAGAGATTTTAGTTGAAGAAGGTGATGAACTTTCTGCTGGAGATTTAATTGCAAGAATTAAAGTAGTTCCTAACGAACAGACACTTAATAGTGCAGAAGGTAGAGTGAAGAGCGCACAAATAGTATTAAAAAATTCTAAAATTGAGTTTGAAAGAAATAAAGCACTATTTTCTAAAGAAATTATTTCTGAGCAAGATTTTAATTCCGTAACACTTAGGTATAATCAAGACATGCAAAATTTGTCTAATGCTAAAAGTGATTTACAAATAATTAAATTAGGATCATCTGGAGGATCTACAATTACAAATACAAATGTTAGAGCTACTGTTTCAGGAACAATTTTAGAAATTCCTGTAAAGGAAGGAGATCAAGTAATTCAAGCCAATACATTTAATGCAGGTACTACAATAGCTACTATAGCTGATCTAGATAAAATGATTTTTGAAGGTCAGGTTGATGAAGGTGAGGTCGGAAAACTTTCAGTTGATATGCCACTAATAATAACATTAGGAGCAATTGAGGGAAAGGAGTATGAGGCTAAGCTTAAATTAATATCACCAAAAGGTACTGAAGTAGGAGGAGCAATTCAATTTAAAATTGAAGGAGAAGTTTACTTAGATGATGAGTATGTAATAAGAGCTGGCTACAGTGCAAATGCTTCGATAGTTTCGGAAAGAAAAGTCGACGTAATTGCAATTAGCGAGGCCTTACTGCAATATGATTCAAAAACTAAAAAACCATATGTAGAAATTGAAACTTCCAATCAAAAATTTAAAAGACAAGATGTTAAATTAGGTATTTCTGATGGAGTTAATGCAGAGTTAATTTCGGGAGTTTCAAAAACTGATAAAATTAAAGTTTGGAATAAAACTGAACCAGATAAAAGAGGTGAGGTAGAAGACAATGGATGGAATTAGACAATTAAAATCTAAAATAATTATGAAAAAATTTGTAATAATATTTTTGGCTGTATTGTATTCTGGGAATCAATATTCACAAGAACCATGGACTTTAGAAGCATGCGTGAATAGAGCTTTAGAAATGAATATTTCAATTAAACAATCTCAATTAGAATATGCAGGTTCAGAAATAGATAAAAAAGGTGCTATTGGAAACTTTCTTCCAAACATTAATATTGGAAGTAGTCATTCTTGGAATGTTGGCTTAAATCAAAATATCACAACTGGTCTTTTAGAAAATTTTACAACTCAATTTTCTTCAATGAATCTAAATTTAAATGTTAATTTATATAATGGGTTACAAAATGTAAAAAGATTACACAGGGCTAATCTAGCTATTCTAGCAAGTCAATATCAACTAGAGGATATGACAGAAAATGTTGCTCTTAGAGTGGCAAATTCATATTTACAGATACTGTTTAGTAAAGAGTCTTTAGCTGTGCAAAAGTTACAATTGGAAATAACTAAAAAAGAGTTAACCAGAGTAAAAGAATTAGTAGATGGCGGAGTTGTTCCAAAAGGAGATGTATATGAAATTGAAGCCAATTTAGCTTCTCAAGAAAAAAATGTTGTTGATGCTCAAAATGCATATTTTCTTTCAAAAATTGCTCTTGCTCAGCTCATACTAATTGACGATTATGAAAACTTTGAAATTGCCAATGAGTCCTATGATATTCCCATTGCCAATATTTTAAATAAAACAGCGACTGAAATATTTAATTATGCAGTTGGAAATAAAAAGGATATAAAGATTAGCGAAACAAATGTAGAGATTGCTAAAAAAGATCTAGAGCTTTCTAAGTCGTTATTACAACCAAGACTATCCGCATTTTATTCTTACAGTACAAGAATCGGTTATAGTGATAGAGTAGTTCCAACTGGCGAATTTGGAACAAGTACTATTGGTTTTGTTGAGAGCACAAACGAAAAAGTTATTGCACCCTTTCCAATTTATAAAAGTGAAAAACCATTATCTTTTTCTGAACAATTTGATTTGAATGCTGGTCAAAACTTTGGACTTAGTCTTTCTATTCCAATTTTAAATAATTTATCTAATAGAACAAACGTCGATAGAACTAAAGTAAATATTTTAAGAAGTATTAATTCTTTAGAGCAAAAAAAATTAGATTTAGAAAACACAGTAAATCAATCTTATAATGATGCTAAAGGCGCTTATAAAGCTTATGTGGCTTCTCAGAAATTAGTTAAAGCTAGAAATTCAGCTTTTGAGTATGCACAAAGCAAATTCGAAGTTGGAGCTATGAACTCATTTGATTTTACTCAGGCAAAACAGAGATTTGAATTAGCACAGTCTGAACTCATTAGAACTAAATACGATTATATTTTTAAGCTTAAAGTATTAGAATTTTATTTTGGAGTTCCAATTTCGGTAAATTAAATGTCATTTATTCTAAATATAGAATCCTCTTCAACTAACTGTTCTGTTTCATTAACAAAAAATGGTGATTTAATTTCTATAAAGGAAAACAATGATGAAAAATATTCTCATTCAACAAAACTTCATTCTTTTATAAATGAAGTTATTAGCGATTCAAAAATAACTATTAACGAACTATCAGCGATAGCAGTAAGTAAGGGCCCTGGATCTTATACTGGATTGAGAATAGGTGTAGCTGCTGCTAAAGGATTATGTTTTTCATTAGACATTCCATTAATATCAGTTTCAACTCTTCTTATTTTATCAAAACAAATTAAAATTAGTTCAGGATTAATACTACCAGTTTTAGACGCAAGAAGAAATGAAGTTTATTCAGCTATTTATGATGCCAATTACAAATTAGTTAAGAAAGAATCCCCTAAACTAATTGACTCTAAGTCATTTGAGAATTTTTCGAATGATAATCAGTTATATTTTATAGGAAGTGGTCAGCAAAAATGCAGAGAGCTAATAAAATCTAACAATAATCTGATTTTTCATAATAATGAATCCTTACCTTCATCAAAAGAAATGGCAGACATTTCTTATCAAAAGTTTATAAGTTCTGATTTTGAAGATCTTGCTTATTTTGAACCAGCTTATTTAAAGAATTTTATTTTAGATAGCGTTAACCGTTAACAGCATTAACCTCAGATATTTTTCCAGGTAACATGTCTTTTAACATAGTTTCAATACCACTCTTTAATGTAACTGTCGAGGAAGGACATCCACTACACGCACCTTGAAGAATTACATTAACTTTTTGAGTATTAGCATCATAAGATTCGAACAGAATATTACCACCATCGGATGCAACAGCCGGTTTAATATTTTCATCGATAATTTTAATGATTTCTTTTGAAACGTCATCAAACTCAATATTTGAATTTGTTTTTACATTATTTTTAACTCTGTCCTCAAAAACGATAGTATTATTATCTTGGATAAATGATCGAATAAATTCTCTAACATCCATTACATTTTCGTCCCAATTGTTTCCTGGGTTTTGAATTAATGAAACAAAATTGAAATCAAAGAAAACTTCTTTTACAAACTCAAAACCAAATAAAGATTTAGCAAGTGGAGAGTCTTTAGTTTCATCAATTGATTTAAATTCAAATACATCCTCTACAATTTTTTTATTTACTACAAATTTCATGGCATTTGGGTTGGGAGTACTTTCAGCATATACAGTAACAGGCGAAACTGTTTTTATTTCATTTTTACTCACTAAGCCCCCTTTGTTCAAAAATTCTTCTAATTGTGAACAAAGCTCTTCTTGGACATCTTCCCATTTTAATATATTTAGCTTTTCTATATAAACTGAATGTTTATTTAGGGTAACCTTTTTTATGAATGGCAAGTAAAATATTTGCTGTATTAATGGAAATTCTATAGTCTCTTCAATTTTATTAAATTCAATTCTCTTTTCAGATAAAAATATGTTTGAATAAAATTCAAGTTCTTCTTCTCTACTGGTTTCCTTAAATTTAATTATATGTTTTTCCATTTTATATGGTGTTTATTTTAAAATTATTTGGTAATATTTTTTTTAATGAATTGTCAATTCCGTTACAATAAAAATTATAAGTAGGATTTGTATTGTTTCCGATTATATTATTGTCCATTATTATTTTTTTAGTTTGCTTAGCAACAGCTCCACCGCTTTCTAAAACCTTAACACTATCTGGTAATATTTTTTTAATACTTTCAATAATTAATGGATAATGGGTGCATCCTAAAACTAAATGGTCAATATTTGACTTTATCATTGGACTTAAAAATTTTACAAGTAACATTTCAATTTCTATGCCATTTAAAATTCCATTTTCAATCATCTCAACCAATCCGTCGCCATTTTTTTCAATTATATTAATTTTCGAACAGAAATCGTTAGATGTGATACTAAACAAATTACTATTAAGAGTACCTTTTGTTGCTAGGACTCCAATATTTCCAGTTTTGGTATTAATGGCTGCCGGTTTTATTGCGGGTTCAACACCTATAAAAGGTTGTTTAAAAGACTTTCTAAGCAAAGAAATACAATTTGTTGTAGCGGTATTGCAGGCCACTACGATTATTTTACATCCTTTATCTAATAACCAATTGCTGTTTTTTAAACTTAAATCTTGAATTTCTTTTTTTGACTTATTTCCATAAGGAGAATTAAGATTATCGGAATAGTATAGAATATTTTCTTTGGGTAATAATTCTTGAACCGATTTAAAAATTGTAATCCCACCAATTCCAGAATCAAAAATACCAATTGGTGCATTATTCATAATATAAAAATAAAAAAAAACTACCTAATGTAATTAGATAGTTTTTTTGGAATAAATTATTATATTTTATTAAAATCCTAACTCTTTTTTAACGTCTTCAATTAAGTCTTTTCCGTCAGATAGGATTAAACTTCCACCCTGAGTACCGTCAATAACATAATCATAACCTTGAGCTCTAGCTACTTTTTGAATTGCAGCTCTAGCTTTTTCGATTAATGGCTTTAATAAATCTGCTTGTTTCTTTTGAATATCCTGAGAAGCAGTTTGCTGATATTGCTGAATATTTTGCTCCATTCCAGCTAATTCTTTTTGACGTGCTTGATTTGTCACATCTGTTTGATTTTGTGCATCAGCCGAATAAGTTTGTAATTTAGTTTGATATTCTTTCATGGAAGCATCAATTTCAGTAGCATAAGTTTTTTGAAGCTTTTCAAGTTGAGCTTGAGCTTCTTTAACTTCCGGCATTTCGCTAATTAGTGATTGACTGTCAATGTGAGCAATTTTACTTTGTGCATTTACAGTTACTGTAAATAATAATAATAATAAAACTGCTGTTAATTTTTTAAAAGTTTTCATTTTTTTGAACTTTAATTTAGGGTTATTTTCTTTTTCTTAACTCTAAAAGACTATCTCTTTTTCTTTGATAGGCTTTTCTTTTTTCTTCTTTTTGTTTTAAAAGTAATTCTCTTCTAGTTTTAATTTCTTCTGCTTTTTGTAACTTTTTTTCTTCTAATTCTTTCTTTTTTTCTTCTAGTTCTGGGTTAAAACTTTCATCACTTAATTCGAGATTTAACTTTTCTAATTTCTCGGATCTTAAAATACTTTTTAAAACCAGGTCGCTAATATCGTATTTTTTTTCGGAATATAGAACAATTGCATCAGCAGATTGATCAAATATTTTATCAAATTTTTTTTGTTTTGCTATAGTTTGAACAACATTTAAAACTTGATCTTGAATAGGTTTAATCAATAATAGCTCTTGTGCCACCCAATCTCCATTGACTCCAAACCGTTTTTGCTTGTAATCATTCATTTGTTTAATCTCAAAATCAATTTCTGATTCCCTGTCTTCAATTAAGTCTTTTGTCAATAATGGCCTTTCAATTTCTAAACTATCTTTAAGGTTATTTATATAATTTGATTTTAAATCAATTTCTTTTTTCCATTCCTCAATTTTTTCTTCTAATTGTTCGCTAGCTTTCGTATAATCTTCCATTTTTGACAAAATATATTCCATGTCAATTATTCCTATTCTTTCACTTTTTTGTGAAAAAGTTGATTGAAGTGTAACTGTAAAAATTAGAAAAAAATATAATAATTTACTTTTCATTATGCTAATCAATATCTTAAATATAAGGATTTCTAAAAGTTTTGTCCGATTACAAAATGTGTTTCCCACCCGTGAGCATTAAGATCTCCAGCAAATTGACTATCAAATCCGTATCCAAAGTCAATACCTAGAAGTCCAAATGCCGGCATGAAAATACGTATTCCTAGACCTGCAGATCTTTTAGCGTTGAAGGGATTAAATTCTCTAAAACTATTATACCCATTCCCAGATTCAAGAAATGTTAATGCAAATATGGAAGCACTTGGTTTTAAAGTTATTGGATATCTTAATTCTAATGAAAATTTATTATAAATAGTAGATCCGTCTTGACTTGATAGCGATTGGTTTGTGTATCCTCTTAATGCAACTGTTTCTCTACCGTCCATAGCGTATTGTGACATTCCATCTCCTCCAAGATAAAACCTGTCAAATGGAATAATTCCTCTTTTATTGTTGTAAGCTCCTAAAAATCCAAATTCAGCATGAGTTTTTAAAACAAATTTGTCAATTAATCTAGTATACCAAGTTCCGTTAAATTTTACTTTATAAAACTCTAACCACTTAAATTTTTCTTGATCAATTTTAGCTTGGTCAGGTTCACCATCTTCATTTTGATATTCTGCCTGATTTTCTAAATCGTCATAATCAATGTCATTAAACAATGAATACGGTAATGAAAGTTTTGCACTTATTGCAAATTGAGATCCACCCAGTGGAAAAACTGGATTTACGAAAGTATTATCTCTTGCTAGAATGACTTGATAAAAAATATTATTTGACTTCCCATCACCAAAAGTAAATAAACCTGTGTAATAATTACTCAAATTATAGTATTGATAACCAATAGATTGACTGAGCTGAAAATAATCATCAGGAACTCTTAATTTTTTAGCAAGCCCAATTTGTGCGCCGGTTATTTCAAAAAATTGATTCTTATTTGCTTGACCAGTGAAGTAGTCGTATCTATATTGTTTAGTTCTAGAAATAGAGGTTGAAAATGAAACAGGTTGTCTTCCTCCAAGCCATGGTTCTGAAAAAGAAAAACTGGCAGTATTATAAAACCTATTAGCTTGAAGTCTTACAGAAAGAGCCTGTCCATCTCCCATTGGAAGAGGTTTGTATGCTGATTTATCTTTTAGACCTCTTACAGAAAAATTATTAAATGACAAACCTAAAGTTCCAATAAAGCCACCTCCACCGTATCCTCCTTGAAGCTCCACTTGACTTGCACCTTTTTCTACAAGGCCGTATTCAATATCTACAGTTCCAGCATTTGGATCAACATTTTTAAAATCTGGACTAATTTGTTCAGGATCAAAAAATCCCATTTGGCCAAGTTCTCGTACTGTTCTAACAATTTGAGATTTACTGTAGATGTTTCCAGGCTTAGTTCTTAATTCACGATAGATAACGTGATCATTAGTTCTTGTATTTCCAACAACAGTTATCTTATTAAAATAAGCAGGCTTTCCTTCAACAACTCTAATTTCAAAATTTATAGTATCATTTTCAACAGAAACTTCGACTGGATTTATATTAGAAAATAAATATCCGTTGTTTTGGTATAAATTTGATAAATCTTCACCATCAGGTTTTGTGTTGTCAGATATTCTTTTCTTTAATAAAACACCATTGTAAGTGTCTCCCTTGAAAAGACCTAAAGCTCTAGAAAGCTGTGCATCTGAATAGACTGAGTTACCAAGAAATGAAATATCTCCAAAATAATACTTATTACCTTCTTGTAAATCTATATTAATTGTTATTTTATTTTTATCTGTAATAACAGAATCTGTAATTATTCTAGCGTCACGATAACCTTTTTCTTTGTAAAAATCTAAGATTGATTTTAAATCTTCTTTATATTCTTTTTCTATGAATTTTGACTTTTTCCAAAACCTTCCTAACAGTTTTGTTTTTGTCTTTTTCATCTTCTTTTTTAATTTGGAAGATTTAGTGACTTCATTTCCAGTAAAATTAATCTGGTCAATTTTAACTCTGTCCCCAAGATCAACTTTAATTAACATTTTACTAAAATTAACTTCGCTTGAATCTGGTAATATGTTTATTGAGACTTTAGTATTTAAAAAACCATCTTTTTTATATTTATTTATAATATAATTTTTAGTAGTTTTTATAAAATTTTCAGTTATTTTCTTTCCTTTCTTAAGTTCAGTTTCTGAAACTATAGTTTCAATTTTTGATTTTTTTAATCCGGTAATTTTAAATTCTGAAAGAGTAGGTAACTCAATAATATCAATTTGTATACTAGCTTCTCCATTTTGAACGTTAGTTAAGTAAAAATTTATATCACTAAATAAGTCTAGTTTCCAAAGTTTACTTATTATCGCACTTATTTCTTCACCTGGAATTCTAATTTTCTGCCCTTCCTTAAGTCCAGTATAAGTAATTACCGTTTGTTCATTAAAGTTTTTTAGACCTGAAACGGAAACCTCTTTTAAAATGTATTCATTTCCTTTAATATAGGCAGTTTCTTGGGCTACAGAATTAAAACTAAATAATGCAGTAAAAAATATTAATAAATAATTAATACTGCTAGCAAGGCTTTTTTTATTACTAATTAATTTTTCCAAATCTTCTTTCTCTTTTTTGATAATCATCTAAAGCTTTCATAAAATCTTCTCTTTTAAAATCAGGCCAGAGTACGTCAGTAAAATACATTTCAGCGTAGGCTATTTGCCAAAGCAAAAAATTACTAACCCTCTTTTCACCACCTGTTCTAATCAAAAGATCTACATTAGGTAAATTTCGGGTGTAAAGATGCTCATTTATTATGTTTTCATCAATATTTTTTGAAGAAATTATGTTATTTTTAACTTTATTAGAAACTTCTCTGATAGCATTTACTATTTCTTGTTTGGATCCATAGCTAATCGCTAAATTCAAATTCAGTTTTTTATTGTTTTTTGTTTCTGAAATTATACTTTTTAGTTTTGATTTTGGTTTATCATTTAACGCTTCAATATCTCCAATAACATTTAATTTAATACCATTATCAATTAAATTTATTCTTTCCTTTTCTAACGAATAAACTAATAAATCCATAAGTGCTTTAACTTCATATTTAGGTCTATTCCAGTTTTCAGTTGAAAAAACATAGAGAGTAAGGTTTTTAATTCCTAGTTTAATTGATTGATCTATACACTCTCTTACTGATTTAGTTCCATTTTCATGACCAAAAGCTCTTTTTCTTCCGATTTTTTTTGCCCACCTTCCGTTACCGTCCATAATTATGGCTACGTGATTAGGTAAATGAGTAAAATTTTCTTTTTTCATAATAATTTAATTAGGACAGTAGCATTTTTTATTTCCAAAAAGATAAGTTAGTGTAATTCCGCTAAAAACATACCAGTCTTTACTAAGTGTTGAACCAAAGTAATCTGATGATGCCTTTTGTTTTAAATCTGGGTAACTTCCATCTAAATTATCAGAATTGCTGTAGTTTGCATTTATTTCAAATGCAATAATAAAACTATTTAATGGTTTAATTTTATATCCAATGGTTATCGGAAATGACAAATCTGTTGCATCACCGTATTTAATTGCTTTAGCAATGCCAGATTCGTATCTCAAAAGATTGTATCTGAACAAAGAAATTCCGGAACTCACATATGGTGTCATTTCTAATGATGAACTGTAAATATCAAAATCTAGGAAATTAAAATCAACTCCTAAATTCAGTTCATTGATTGAGTTTTTGAAATATTTTCCTCTTTGTTTTCGGTATTCTGCAGTTTTTGGCCAATTATCAGAACTTCCAATTTTAGCGTAATTAAATTTTGCTCTTAATGCAATTCTTTCATTTAAATTTTTTCTAAATATAATTCCAGCAACTGCATTAGTTGAAATATTATATGAAAAAGGATGTATATATGTAGTTGGACCTACATCTCCAATATAATTTGCTCCTCCAACAAAAACACCTATTTCATTATTTTGTGAAAACACGGTCAATGTTGTAAAAAAAATTATGAGACAAATTGTAATTTTTTTCATAATATGGTGGCAAATATAGACAAAATCAATTTCTGGAAAATCTATATATTTCTTCTGTCTTCACCCCAAAGTAATTTACTTCTCAATGTTTGGTAAAAACTATTATTTTTAAAAGAAGCTAATTTGATTTTATAACTAGCTTTTTTGATTTTAATTTTTATATTATTTTTCAAAGAATTAATTCGAGAATCAAGTGAAAGTAAATGTGATTCTTCTCTACCCTCAACTGAAAGTTCGATTTTAATTTCATCTGAAATAACTAAGGGTCTTGCATTTAAATTGTGTGGAGCTATTGGGGTTATAGAAAACGTTTGACTAGAGGGGGTCATTATTGGTCCTCCACAACTTAAAGAATATCCGGTTGAGCCCGTAGGTGTTGAAACTATTAAGCCATCAGCCCAATATGTGTTTAAGTACTCTCCGTTTAATGTAGTTTTGATTTCTATCATTGACGTAGTGTTTTTTCTTCCAACACTAACTTCATTAAGAGCGAAGTTAAAATCAGAAAAATTATCATTGTTATCAATATTTACTTCTAATAAACTTCTTTCCTCCACATTAAATTCCCCTTTTAATACTTTCTTTAATTCAATATTTAACAGTTCTTGATTTAATGTTGCTAAGAAACCTAATCTACCTGTGTTTATTCCAATTATTGGAATTCCTAAATCTCTAACAAAAGTAATAGAGCGTAAAAGTGTACCATCTCCTCCAATTGTTATCATTAAATTAACTTCACTATCAAGATCTTCATATGATGAAAATAATTTATGATTATGACTTACTTTTGATTTTTGTAAAAGAATTGAATTGTATTTTTCTTCAATTAACAAGATTATATTTTCACTTTTACTTATAGATAGCAGTTCTAAAAAAATATTTTTAGATATTTTATCCGCAGATTGACCGTATACAGCAATTTTCATTTAAGTAAAGATTTTAATGCAAATTAATTAAAATAACAAACAACAAATCTTTAATTTTGAATTATTATGACAAAATTAAGTGTTAATATTAATAAGATAGCTACAATTAGAAATGCAAGAGGTGGAAATAACCCTAATTTGTTAAAGATGGCTAGAGATATTCAGTCATATGGTGCTCAAGGAATTACTATTCACCCTAGACCTGATCAAAGACACATTACTTATAACGACGCAATAGATTTACCAAAAGTAATATCTACTGAATTTAATATTGAGGGAAATCCAATTGAAAAATTCATTGACTTAGTTTGCAAAATTAAACCTGATCAAGTGACATTAGTTCCAGACAGTGTAGATGCTATAACCTCTAATTCTGGATGGGATACAATTAAGAATAAATCATTTTTAAAAGAAGTGGTCTCCGAATTTAAAAATAATGGAATAAGAACGTCAATTTTTATAGATACTGATCTTAAATTAATTGAAGGCGCAAAAAATACAGGTGCTGATAGAATTGAACTTTACACAGAATCATTTGCTGTTAATTTTCAAAAAGGTAATAAAGAGGAAATTAAAAAATACATTAATGCCTCAATTTTGGCTAATGATTTAGGGATGGGAGTTAATGCAGGACATGATTTAAATCTTGAAAATATTCATTTTTTTGTTGATAAAATTCCATATTTAGATGAGGTTTCTATTGGTCACGCTATAATTTGTGAATCCTTGTACTTAGGAATTGAAAATGTGGTTAATATGTACTTACAAAAAATAAATAATGCTTCTGAAAAGTAAAATTATTGGAGAAGGAAGTGATGTATTAGTTGTTCTTCATGGGTTTTTAGGAATGTCGGATAATTGGAATTCATTTGCTAAAAAAATTGATAATCAAGGCTTTCAAATTCATTTATTAGACCAAAGAAATCACGGCGACAGTTTTCATAGTAAAGAGTTTGATTATGAACTGTTAGCAAATGATTTGAAATATTATATTGACCATTATCAAATAAAAAACTTTTCTTTAATTGGTCATTCAATGGGAGGAAAGACTGCTATGATGTTTTCAGGCTATTTCCCTAATGCTGTCAATAAATTAATTGTAGTAGACATATTGCCCATCTATTATAAGAACGATTATCAAAATATTTTAAAATTTCTAAAATCAATAAATTTAAATTCCATAAGATCCAGGTTAGAAGCAGATAATGCTTTGTCAAGTTCAATTAAGTCTCCTTCTTTTAGAGCATTTTTATTAAAAAATTTGAAAAGAATCGGAAAGAGTGAATTCACTTTTAAAATCGATTTAAATATTATATTAGATAAACTAAATGAAATTGAAAAGGCGTTGCCTATTGATCTTTACTTTGGTGGTGAAACTTTATTTATAAAAGGGAAAAATTCAGATTATATAAATAATCAAAACTTTAAAACAATTCACAAAAACTTTCCAAAACATCGACTGGTTGAAGTGTCAAATGCTGGTCATTGGGTACATGCTGAAAACCTTGATGATTTTGTTAAAGAGACATTACTTTTTTTAAAATCCTAAAAGTTGGTCACCTTTGTAAAAAGACCTATTTTTGCGACCAAATTTGTAAAATATGAAGGTTTCAAAAAATGATATCGATAAGTTGAATTCAGTTTTATCTATAGTTATAGAAAAGACTGATTACGAATCAAAGGTTGAAGAAGTTCTTAAGGATTATAAAAAGAGAGCGAATATTCCTGGCTTTAGAAAAGGTCATACACCAATTGGACTAATAAAAAAACAATATGGAATATCTGTAAAAGTTGATGAAATCAACAAATTAATGCAAAAAGGATTAGGAGATTATTTAGGTGAAAAAAAATTAGATATTTTAGGTAATCCCATCCCCGTTGAAAAAAATGATATTGATTGGAGTGCTGATAAACTAACTTTTGATTTTGAAATTGGATTATCGCCTGAATTTGAAGTTTCATTAAAAAATAAAAAAGCGATTGCTTCTTATGAAATTGTAGTAGATAAAAAAATGATTGATGATCAAATTAAAAATATTCAAAACCAGTATGGGAAATTAATTGCACAAACTAAAGTAGAAGACGGTTTTGAAATAAACGGAAAATTTTTAAATGAAGAATTTGAAGTTGATAATACATCAAATTTAAAATTGAAGGACATAAAAGGTAAGGGAAATAAAGACAGTTTTAAAAAACTTAGTATCGGAGAATCTATTGAACTTAAAACTAAAGGTTTATTCAACAAGGATTCTGATTTATCATTTCATTTAAAAACTAATGATGATAATAAAGATAAAGTTAAAACTGTAACTTTCACACTTAATGAGATCAATAAAAGAGAACCTTCTGATCTTGATCAAGAATTATTTGATAAGTTGTTTGGTAAAGACACTATTAAGACGGTAACAGAACTTAAAAATAAATTGAAATTAGATGCTGAATCAAATTTCGTTAATCAGACTGATCAAAAATTATTAAATGATGTAACTGAGTATTTAATTGAAAACACAAAATTTGACTTACCAGATAATTTTTTAAAAAAATGGATGCAGACTGCAGGAGAAAATAAATTAGATGAAACCGAAGCATCTTTGGAGTATGAAAAATCTGAAAAAGGACTTAGATATCAATTAATAGAATCTAAATTAGTTGCTCAAAATGATATTAAAATTGATCACAATCAAATAAAAGATTTTTCAAAGAATTTGATTAAAACTCAAATGAAACAGTATGGTCAAAACAATCCTGAAGAAAAAGAGTTAGAATCAATTTCTCAAAGAATTCTGTCTAATAAAGATGAAGTTAAAAGAATATCTGATCAATTGTTAAGTAAAAAGTTAATTGATTTATTTAAATCAAACCTTAAGTTTAAAAACAATAAAGTTTCCTACGAAAAGTTTATTGAAATGGCTTATGCTAAAAAATAATTAACTTTAGTTTATTATAAATATTAATTTTTATGGATTACTCAAAAGAATTTAAAGAATATTCAATTAAACATCATGGTATTAACTCACTTTATTATGATAAGTTGGTCAGCAGTATGACTCCTTATATAATTGAAGAAAGACAGCTAAATGTTGCTCAAATGGATGTTTTTTCCAGACTTATGATGGATAGAATAATTTTTTTAGGCACGGGAATAAATGATTCTATTGCCAATATAATTCAAGCTCAACTTCTTTTTTTAGAGAGTACAGATAAAGACAAGGATATTCAGATTTATATTAATTCACCAGGAGGTTCAGTTTATGCCGGTTTGGGAATTTATGATACAATGCAATTTATAAATCCTGAAGTTGCAACTATATGTACAGGGATTGCAGCATCTATGGCAGCTGTTTTATTATGTGCAGGTCAAAAGGGTAAAAGATCAGGCTTAACTCACTCTAGAGTAATGATTCATCAACCATTAGGTGGAGCACAAGGTCAAGCTTCAGATATAGAAATTACCGCTAGAGAAATAGGAAAGTTAAAAAAAGAACTTTATGAAATTATAGCTAACCATTCTGGTCAGAAATACGATAAAGTTTATGATGATAGTGATAGAGACTATTGGATGAAAGCTCAAGAAGCAAAAAAATATGGTATGATTGATGAGGTTTTGTCAAAAAAATAATTGATGTCAGATAAAGATTTAATATGTTCATTTTGCAGTTTAAGCAAAGCTCAAACTAATCTGCTTGTTGCAGGTCAAGATGCTCATATTTGTGATAGCTGTATAGAACAAGCGTATGGAATAATCATTGAAGAATCTAAAAGAAATGACAATTTAAAAGAAGACAACGAGCTTATAATTGCTAAGCCAAAAGAAATTAAACTTTTTTTAGATGATTACGTAATTGGACAAGATCATACAAAAAAAATTCTTTCTGTAGCTGTTTATAATCATTACAAAAGATTAAATCATAAATCCTCAAAAAATGATGTTGAAATAGATAAAAGTAATATTTTAATTGTTGGAGAAACTGGTACTGGAAAAACTTTAATAGCTAAAACAATTGCAAGAATGCTTGATGTTCCATTAGCTATTGTTGATGCTACTGTGTTAACCGAGGCTGGATATGTTGGTGAAGATGTTGAGACTATTTTAACCAGATTATTGCAAGCTTCTGATTATGATCAAGAAAAAGCTGAAAGAGGAATAGTCTTTATTGATGAAATAGATAAAATTGCTAGAAAAAGTGATAATCCGTCTATAACAAGAGACGTTTCTGGCGAAGGTGTTCAACAAGCTTTATTAAAATTATTGGAAGGAACAATCGTTAATGTCCCCCCTAAAGGAGGAAGAAAACATCCTGATCAAAAATTTATAGAATTAGATACCCAAAATATTCTTTTCATTGCTGGAGGCGCTTTTGATGGTATTGAAAAAGTTATTTCAAAAAGACTAAATATGCAGGTTGTTGGATATAAAAATCCTACTGCTACCAAAATCAATCAACAAAATTTACTTTCATTTATATCCCCAAAAGATTTAAAAGATTTTGGATTAATTCCAGAAATTTTAGGTAGACTACCAGTACTGTCTTATATGAATTCTTTGGATAAAAAAACATTAAGGTCAATATTAACTGAACCCAAAAATTCTCTAATTAAACAATATGAAAAGTTATTCGAACTAGATGGAATAAAAATAACTTTTACAGAAGATGGTCTCAATTATATTGTTGAAAAAGCACTTGAGTTCAAGCTGGGCGCTAGAGGACTTAGATCTATATGTGAATTGATTTTGAATGATGCAATGTTTGAGCTCCCTAGTTCAAAGAGAAAAAAACTGCATATCGATAAAAACTATATTTCTAAAAAATTATCAAGTTCGAGCTTAAGTATTTTAAAGGTAGCTTCTTAATTAAGTTCAATCAGTTCTTCAATTAGAATTCTATCATTACAAAGTCTTGGTATTTTATTTTGTCCACCCAATTTGTTTTTAAATTTTAACCAATCTAAAAACAGTTTTTCTTTAGCGATAATAATTTCTAACCTTTTCATTGTTATATTTTTGAAACGTTTTGATTTATAATCAGAATTTGAATTCTGAAGATTTTTATCAAGATCTTCAGAAAACTTTGAGATACTGGAAGGTCTCTTCTCAAACTCAATCATCCACTGATGAAATCCTGAATTTTTTTCACTAATAAATGATGGCGCAACGGTATATTCAATTATACTAGAATTATGCTTTAATAGTGTTTTGTTTAAAGCATTTTCAGCATTTTCTATTATAAGTTCTTCTCCAAAGGCATTTATAAAACTTTTTGTTCTTCCCGTAATTTTAATTCTAAAAGGATTTAATGACGTGAATTTAACAGTGTCTCCAATTTTATATCTCCAAAGCCCAGCATTTGTAGAAATGATTATAGCATAATTTGTATCTAATTTAACTTTAGATAAATTTATTATTTCTGGATTTAGTTTGTCAACAACTTGAAATTCAAAGTAAATTCCATAATCAAGCATTAGCAACATATCGTTATGATCATTTCTATCTTGAATGGCAAAAAATCCCTCTGATGCATTATATGTTTCATAAAAACGAACATCATTTCCCAATATAGATTTAAATTGATTGATGTAAGGGTTAAAATTTACACCTCCATGAAAATATACCTCTAAATTTTTCCAAATTCCCTTAATTTTCGTTTCATTTCTCTCTTCCAAAATTTTATTTAATAGAATTAACATCCATGAAGGTACTCCAGCTAAACTTGTGATATTCTCATTTAAGGTACTATCAATTATGGCTTCTAACTTTTCATCCCATTTGTCCATTAAAGAGATCTCATTATTTGGAGCACTTAACATCTCCGCCCAGAGAGGTAAATTATCAATTAATATCGCAGATAAGTCACCAAAATAATTGTTATTACTCTCGTAAAGTTTTTTACTTCCACCAAGTCTTAACGATTTGCCTGAGAATAAGTTTGAGTTTTTATTATTATTAACATATAAACATAAAACATCTTTACCCGCTTTATAATGACATTCTTCAAGAGATTCTTTGCTAACAGGAATAAATTTACTTTTAGAATTAGTTGTTCCACTGGATTGTGCATACCATTTGATTGCAGAATTCCAAAAAATATTTGATTCTCCTTTGATAGATCTTTCTATGTACTTAAAAAAGGTCTCATAATCTGTTAAAGGAATTTTTTTAGAAAATAACGAATAGTTTTTTATTGAACTAAAATTATATTTTTTTCCAAATTCAGTCTTTTCTGCATTTTTTAAAAGATTAAGTAAAACCTCGTTTTGAACTTCTAATGGATATTTTTTAAATAATTCGATTTGATGCATTCTTTTTTTTAGGAACCAAGTCGTTACGGTATTTAAAAAAGAGAAAGGCATTTTAACTATATTTAATATTTAATAATACAAATAAATTTTTTATAAATGTTTAATGGAGTATTAAATAAAATGAAAACTGAAATTGATGATAATTTGAATTATTTTCTTGAATTAGGTGATGACTTTATTAATGTAAACCAACTATTAGGCTCAAAAATAAAATTATCATTTAGCGGTTACGAATGCTTAAATTGTAAATCTGACTTACAATTATATAGACAAGGACATTGTAAAAAATGTTTTTTTGAATTACCAAGTACAGCAGATTGGATTATGAAACCTGAGCTGAGTAAAGCACACCTTAATATTGAAGATAGAGATTTAGAATTTGAAAAAAGAGTTCAATTAAAACCCCATATTTTATACTTAGCTTTTTCAAGTAATGTTAAAGTAGGAGTAACCAGAAAATCTCAAGTGCCCTATAGATGGATTGATCAAGGTGCCATACAAGCTATTCAAATAGCTGAATTTCCCAACAGATACCTAGCTGGAATCTCAGAAGTTCAGCTTAAGAATTTTTATGCCGATAAAACAAATTGGAGAGAAATGTTGAAGACAAGTAATTCAAATGTAGATCTTGAGTTAGAAAGTAATAAAGCTTTAGAAAAATTACCAAAAGAAGCTTTAGATTCGATTCAAACCAAAAAATATTCAACTTTTAACATTAACTATCCCGTTAATAAATATCCTGAAAAACCTAAAAGCCTTAATTTAACTAAAGAAAAATCTTTTTCAAGTGAATTAGTTGGAGTTAAAGGACAGTATTTAATATTTAGTGACGGAACTGTTTTTAATGTTAGGTCTAACGAAGGTATTGTTATCGATTTAGAAATTATTAAATCTTAATTTCTTCACCAATTTTCAAATTAAATTTCTTTCTAAATAAATAAACAAATAGGTATAATAGTGGAGTATCTAAAAATGCTATTAAAATTTTAAAAACTATTCCCGAAACAACAAGACCTAAAAAACTATCCCAGCTTAGTACTTCAAAAAGACATAAAAGTGAAATGACAGTGACAGTATCAATTATCTGAGAGCTAAATGTTGAAAAATTATTTCTTAACCATAGCATTTTTCCTTTGGTCAAGTTTTTCCAAAAATGATAAATTTTAATATCAATAAATTGAGCAAATAGATATGCTAACATAGATGCCAAAACTGCTAATCCGGAAAGTGAAAAAACATTAGAAAATGTTTCATCATTAATCGGAGACGATTCTAGCGCTGGTACATAATTAGAAATTAAAATTATGCTTAATGAAAAAAAAGATGCAAAAATTCCAGCTATTACAACTTGATTAGCTTTTTTCTGACCATATATTTCAGAAATTAGATCAGTTACTAAAAAAGTTATTGGGTAAGGAAGAATGCCAACAGAAAGTTCAAATAATTTTATACCACCAATAGTCATGTCAAATGGATACCAATAAAAAAATTTTTGAAAAATTAAATTTGATACAACTAAAGATGTGATAAAAAGAGCAGCTAAATACAAGTATATTTTTCTAGCTAAATTTTGTTTTTGTTCAGACATTTATTTCAAATTAATAATATCAGTATTACTTTAATAAAGATACTTAAATAAAGATTCTTTTTATTTAATTTGCTAAAGTGAATTTAAATAAAGTATATCTTTCTTTAGGAAGTAATTTAGGAGATAAAATCAAGAATCTTCAAAGTGCAATAAACTTAATTGATACTAACATTGGAGATGTTTTATCAATTTCAAATGTTTATCAAACAAAATCTGAGGGTTTTAAGGGAGATGATTTTTTTAATTGTTGTATTTGTATTGTCACAAACCATAGTCCTAATTTCTTATTAGATAAGTTGTTAAAAATTGAGTTAATTGAAGGGAGAATTAGATCAAGTTCAAATGAATATGAGTCAAGATTGATTGATATCGATATTTTATTATATGAGGACAGGATAATTAATGAAAATAACTTAACAATTCCTCATCCAAGAATGCATCTAAGGAATTTTGTTTTGTCTCCTCTATCTGATATTGCAAAAAGTAAAATACATCCAAAATGTAATGATACGATTGTTAACCTCTTAAATAAGTTAAAATCTAAAGAAATATTAAAATGTGATAAAGAACTATTATTACCAGTTTTATCAAGATTACAATTATTTAAAAATATTGTAATTGAAGGGAATATTGGAGTTGGCAAAACATCACTTTCAAAAAAACTTTCTAATGACTTGAACAAAGAATTAATAATTGAGAGTTTTATGGACAACCCATTTCTTGAAAAATATTATAAAAATCCTGAGAGATATGCTTTAAATGTTGAGCTTACTTTTTTAACTGATCGTTGTCGTCAACTTAATAATTTCAATAATCAGATGAATTTTTTTAGTTCTGGAATAATTGCAGATTATGATATTTTTAAATCTCTTGTTTTTGCAGGTGTTTCTTTAAATGAGGTTGATTTTAATCTGTTTAGAAATATTTTTTACTTTATGACTAAAGATTTATTCAAGTCTGATTTGGTAATTTATCTAATGCAATCTTCTGATCAGCTATTAAAAAATATTAGCAAAAGAGGAAGAGGTTTTGAAAAAACTATAAGTAGAAATTATTTAGATAAAATAAATACGGCTTATTTAAAACATATTAAAACTAGTTCTGATTTAAATGTCGTATTTATAGATGTATCTGATTTAGATTTTATTGAATCTGATGAAGATTACATGAAATTATTATTCAGAATTAAGAATACTTTAACTTAGTCTTTTAAAGAATTCCCATATTAAAATACCTGAGCATACGGAAATATTTAAAGAGTGTTTTGTGCCAAACTGAGGAATTTCAATTACTTCATCTGATAAATTAATTGCATCTTCAGAGACTCCTTTAACTTCATTTCCAAAAATTAAAGCATGTTTTAAGTTTTTATCTAATTTAAAGGAAGTTAGTTTTTTTGATTTATCAGCTTGTTCAACACTCCAAATAAAAAATTTATCTTTTTTTAGTTTAATCAAAAGATCAGAAATATCTTCATGGTATTCCCAGTCTACACTTTCAGTTGAGCCTAAAGCGGTTTTATGGATATCCTTGTGAGGAGGACTTGCAGTAATTCCGCACAAATAAATTTTTTCAATCAAAAATGCATCACTTGTTCTAAACACTGATCCAATATTATTTAAACTTCTTACATCATCAAGAATAATAGTTAATTTAGTCTTTACTGATTTTTTAAATTCATCAATATTTTTTCTATTTAGCTCAATGTTTTTTAATTTTCTCATAAATTAATTATTGTATTTATTAAGATTTTACAAAGTAATAGATTAAAAAATTAATTAATGCTATTTTAGCTTTAATTCATGTTAATTTGGAAAAAAAAGTAACTCCCTTAATGCGTCAGTACTATAAAGTAAAGGATAAATATCCTGATGCCTTACTACTGTTTAGAGTTGGCGATTTTTATGAAACATTTCATGATGATGCAGTTAAGGCTTCTGCTATTTTAGGAATAATTTTAACTAAACGTGGAGCTGGAAGTAACAGCGAAACAAAACTGGCAGGATTTCCACATCATTCACTAAACACTTATTTACATAAATTAGTTAAAGCTGGAGAGCGTGTCGCTATATGTGAGCAATTAGAAGATCCAAAAAAAACTAAAACTATTGTTAAAAGAGGAGTTACTGAACTAATCACACCTGGGGTTGCGTTAAATGACGGTATTTTAGATCAAAAATCTAATAATTTTTTAGCATCGGTTTTTAATTTAAAAAATAATTATGGAATATCTTTTTTGGATATTTCAACTGGAGAACTATTAGTAGCTGAGGGAAATATAGAATATATTAAAAACCTTCTTTCTAGTTACGATGCTAAAGAGATTTTAGTTTGTAAAAAAAATAAATCCGCTTTTATAAATGAATTTGGAAATTACAGCTCTGTATTTTATTTTGATGATTGGGTTTTTAAGAAAGACTTTGCTTTAGAAAAAATTAAAAATCATTTCAATATTTCTAGTTTAAAAGGATTTGGAATTAGTGAAAATAACATAGGACTTTTAGCCTGTGGATCAATTTTACATTATTTAGATGAAACCCAACATAATAAATTAGAACATATTACTAAAATAAATCAGATAATCGACAGTAGTCATGTTTGGATGGATCAATTTACGGTTTCTAATTTAGAATTGATACATAGTAATTCTAATGATGGTAAATCACTTATTGACGTAATTGATTATACATCAAGCCCAATGGGTGCAAGGATGTTAAAAAGATGGCTTATTCATCCCTTACTTGATTTGAAAAAATTAAATTTTAGACATAGTTCAGTTGATGAAATAATAAAAAATAAAGACTTGTTATTTAGTCTTCAATCGGAATTACGATCACTTTCAGATTTAGAAAGAATAATTGCTAAAGTCGTTACTTTTAAAATTTCACCCAGAGAATTAGTTCAACTAAAAGAATCTTTAATTAAAGTCAAATCTATAAAAGATCTCTTGTCAGAAAAGTCCTTAATAAATTTATTCAAAATTAATTCTTCTCTTGATTGCTGTGAATCTATAATAAAGTTGTTAGAACAAACTTTAAATAATGAAGCTCCGGTAAATATTAAAAAAGGAAATGTTATCAAAGAATACTTTAATTCAGAATTAGATGAATTGAGAAGTTTGTCTATTTCAGGGAAAGACTATTTAAACAAAATTTTAGAAAGAGAAAAAAACAATACTGGAATAACATCACTAAAAATAAGTTTTAATAACGTTTTTGGATATTTTATTGAGGTTAGAAACATACATAAAGATAAAGTACCTGAGGATTGGATTCGTAAACAAACTTTAGTAAATGCTGAAAGATATATAACAAGTGAACTGAAAGATTATGAAGCTAAAATTTTAGGAGCTGAAGAAAAAATTTCAGTTCTAGAATCAAAGCTTTTTGAGGAGCTAATTATTAAATTAATTAAAGATGTAGAGGTGATTCAAAACAATTCTTTTTGGTTAGCTAATTTGGACTGTCTTGTCGGATTTGCAAATTTAGCTTTGAAAGCTAATTATACTAAGCCGACACTTAATAACTCCAAAGA
>PADT01000014.1 GCA_002700465.1 Flavobacteriaceae bacterium
CGCTATTTTTTTTCATACCATAGATTGAATAAAGAATATAACATAATCCAAAAACATAGGATGGTAATGGTATTGGTAAAAATATTAGAGCCAGTTTCATTTCTGGAAATAATAATATAGAGGAATAAACAATTCCTGTAACTGCTCCACTTGCTCCAACAGCAGAATATAATACTTGATTTTTATGTTGTTTTAATGTAAATAAATTACCAAAATAAAGGCTCAAAAAGTAGATTATTATGTAATAGAATTCTCCAAGTTTCATTAAAATTGCCCCAGAAAAAACCCATAGAGTAAACAAATTAAAAAATAAGTGACTGTAATCAGCATGTAAGAATGCTGAAGACCACATTCTGTACTTCTGTCCCCTATTAATTGACTGAATTTGAAATTTATATTTATTAAAAAAAGTTAAATCTTTGAAACCTTTTATAGAAAATATGCAAGTAATGATAATAATTATAAAAAGCATTTTTCAAAAGTATGTAAAAAAAAACCCAGAACAAGTTCCGGGTTAGTTTTATATAATAATTTAATCATTACCATTTTTTGACTAAAACTCTAGTGAATTTTCTTACTGTTTTGAAAGTACTCCAATCAACATCCTTATTCATTTTAAGCCTGTCTTTCATGTAATTAGGGTTACTTATTCTGAAATCTCTATCAGATTCTAACAAATCACCATACGAATTGTATCCTGCAACAAAATAATGCGTTCCCTCTGGATGAACTCCACTTCTAATGTTTCCGTGAATTGTCCCTCTATCTTTTCTAGGATATTTTTCATTTAAACTTTTCATAGTACTTCTCATAATATCTCGACTTGACCAAGATTTAGAATTAACTATTGAAACTACTTGAAAAGGAAACACAGTTTCTGAATTAAAATTTAATACTGTAGTCCCATTTCCTGAACTTCCGCCCTCTTTAAAATAATTATTCATTTTACTAAAAAATAATTGTGTTTCTAAATTTGGACCTGAGGACCACATAGTGTTAAAAGCATCAGCATTTCCCGTGAAAATAACTTGGTGAGTTACATCAAATTCAGAGTCTGAAAACATTACATTGTATAAATAAGCTGTAATTCCCTCAGCTTTATTTGTTGAAAATTGTTTGTCCAGTAATGCAACTACCGCTTCTTCATCAGATCCATCTATTGAAAATGAATATGCATGCCAATGCGTTCTGTCTTGAGAGTATATACTTATAACAAATAGTAATAGAATTAATGTTGTAATTTTTTTCATAATATTTATATTTTTTTTAAATATATAAAAACATTCTTAGATGAATTTAATTATAATAAAAAAATTATGAAAATAAAAAATAATAGATTTGCAGTAATGAACTTAATAACAAGGTTATTTATATATCCAATACTTTTATTTATCTCTTATTTGCCTTTCTGGTTATTATATTTTATTTCTGATATAGTATTTTTCCTGTCTTATTACATAATAGGTTTTAGAAAAAAGATTGTTAGAAAAAATCTTGAACTATCAAAAGTTGCAAAATCAAAAAATGATTTAATTAGAATAGAAAAAGAATTTTACAGACATTTTACTGATGTGTTTTTTGAAATGCTAAAATTTTATTCAATGTCACCCAAGGAAATGAAAAAAAGATTTTATATTGAAAATCCTGAGATTTTTTATGAATTTGAGAAAAAGAATAAAAGTGTAATGTTTATGACATCTCATTACGGTGGCTTTGAATGGTTTTTGTCCATTAATTATCATGTTCCTCAACTTCCCTTTGCTGTTTACACTCCCCTATCTAATAAAAGTTTAGAAGTACTAATTAAGAAATTTAGATTAAGACACGGCTCAAAATTAATTTCTAGATATGAAGCCGGATCCTATATAAAAAAACAACTTAAAGAAAATAAATTGTTTTTATATGGGATGGCAGCTGATCAATCAGCTCAAATAAGATCTGTAACCTACTGGAAGGAGTTTTTAGGAATTAAGGTTCCTGTTTTCACGGGTTCAGAAAGAATAGCTAAACAACATGATATTCCAGTTGTTTTTGGTAAAGTTGTAAAAGTTAAAAGAGGTCATTATAAGGTAGTAGTTGAACTAATTTCTGAGTTTCCCAAAGATTATGAAGATTATCAGATTACTGATATATACTTAAAGATGCTTGAAAAGCAGATAAGAGAAATACCTGAATATTATTATTGGACACACAACAGGTTCAAACACATGGATAAAGCGCCAAAAGATTAACTAATTATATTCTTAATTAAAATTTCAATTTCTTTTATTAGCTCTAAGGCATTTTCTACACTCTTAGCTTCACTGTAAATTCTAATTATAGGTTCTGTATTTGATTTTCTTAATTGTACCCAACTGTCTTTAAAATCAATTCTTACACCATCAACTAAATCAATTTTTTCATTTTTATATTTCTCAGCGATTTGATTTAAAATATTATCAACATTTAATGATGCAGAAAGATTTATCTTTTCTTTAATCATAAAGTATTTAGGATATGTTTCAAGTAACTTACTAGCAACTAACCCACGCTCAACATATAAAGATAAAAACAATCCAATTCCAACTATGGAATCTCTACCATAATGGCTTTCAGGATAAATTACTCCTCCATTACCTTCTCCTCCAATTATAGCATTACATTCTTTCATTTTATCTACAACATTTACTTCACCAACCGCACTATAAAAATGAGATTGATTGTGTTTTTTAGAAATGTCATTTAATGCTCTTGAGGAAGATAAATTAGATACAGTTGAACCAGGTGTTTTGGAAAGTACATAGTCTGCACAAGCAACAAGTGTGTTTTCTTCTCCAAATAATTCACCATCTTCACATACAAATACTAACCTGTCAACATCAGGATCTACAGCGATACCCAAATCAGCATTACATTCAACAACCATTTTAGATAATTCTGTCAGATTTTTTTTTAAAGGTTCCGGATTATGGGGAAAATCTCCATTGGGTTCACAATAAAGTTTAATTACTTCGATGTTTAATTCTTTTAAAAAATCAGGAACAATTATTCCCCCTGTAGAATTTACAGCATCTACTACTACTTTTATTTTTTTTGCTTTAATTTTTTCTACATCAACTAAACTCAAATCCAAGACAGAGTCAATATGTTTTTTCATAGAATCATAAGATTTAATAACCTTACCCAATTCATGAACATTTGAAAAAATAAAATTTTTTGATTCTGAAATTTTAATAATTTTTTCTCCTTCATCAGAATTTAAAAACTCTCCATTTTCATCCAATAATTTTAATGCATTCCATTCTGTTGGATTATGACTTGCAGTAATAATTATTCCTCCTTCAGCATCGTGTTCCTTTACCATTAGTTCAACTGTAGGAGTTGTTGACAAGTCTAAATCAATTACATTAATCCCTAATGATATTAGCGAGTTTTGAACAAAGTTTTGAATCATTTGCCCAGATATTCTTGCATCTCTACCAATAACTACTGTTGGTTTTTTGTCAGGGTTTCTATTTATAATCCATTGTCCATATGCACAACCAAAGTTTACCGCATCTATAGGAGTAAGATTATCTCCAAATTTACCTCCAATTGTGCCTCTTATACCTGAAATTGATTTAATTAATGTCATAATTCAAAGATACAATTAGATTAATATTTTATATTAATTTTATATAAAAACATTTTTAACTATGTTAAAAAATTACCTTTTCTATTTTTCAGTTGTAATTCTATTAATTTCTTGTGAAAACAAAACATATAAAAACGGAATGGTTGTTTCCGCCAAACATGAAGCTTCAAAAGTAGGTATTGATATACTTAAAAAAGGTGGAAATGCATTTGATGCTATGATAGCTACAGATTTAGCTTTGGCTGTCGTTTATCCAAATGCAGGTAATCTTGGTGGTGGAGGTTTTATGGTTTACAGATTGTCAGATGGAAAAAACGGAACTCTTGATTTTAGAGAGAAAGCACCAATTAATTCTAAAGTAGATATGTATTTAAATAATGACAATGAAGTAATAAAAGGATTAAGTCAGAACGGTGCTTTAGCAGTTGGAGTTCCCGGCACTATTGCAGGATTATTTGAGATTCACGATAAATTTGGAACTATACCAATTAATGAATTGTTTCAACCGGCCATAGATTTAGCTAATAATGGATATAGATTAACTAAAAAACAAGTAAATACTATAAATAATTATAAAGAATTAATATTAAAATTAAATGATTCTATAGAGTCGTTTAATAAGACATTTAAAAAAAATGATTTATTTATAAATAAAGCTTTGGCTAAAACTCTAACAACAATCTCTAAAAATGGTGTTGATGAGTTTTATAAAGGAGAAATAGCTAATACGCTTTCTTCATATATAATTGAAAAAGGTGGGATTATAACTAAAGAAGACTTTGCTTTATACAAACCAGTTTGGAGAGAATCTTTAGAGCTTAAATATAAGAATCTCAATATAATTACAATGGGTCCACCCTCAAGCGGAGGGATTGTTTTAGGACAAATTTTACAAATGATAGAAAATTATAATTTAAATGAGCTAGGACATAACAGTGAACAATATATCCAATTATTGGTTGAGGCAGAAAAATTATCTTTTGCCGATAGAAGCAAATACTTGGGTGATCCTGATTTTAATTATATTCCAACTAAGGAATTATTAAATAAGGACTATTTAAAATCAAGATTTAAATCTTTTAGTTTTAATAATGCTCAGCCATCAAAGAGCATTAGCCCTGGTGAATTATTAATTAATGAAAGTAATGAAACCACGCATTATTCAATTGTAGATAACTTTGGAAATGCAGTTTCAGTTACTACAACTTTAAACGGTAATTATGGATCAAAATTGATATCATCTGAACTTGGATTTTTTTTAAATAATGAAATGGATGACTTTTCTATTAAACCAGGATCTCCCAACATGTATGGTTTGATTGGTGGTAAAACTAATTCAATTGAACCTGAAAAGCGTATGCTGAGTTCTATGACACCAACAATTGTTGAATTAAATGGAAAGCTTTCAATGGTATTAGGAAGTCCTGGAGGTCCAACAATTATAACTTCAGTGTTACAAACATTATTAAACTTTTATGAATTTGAATATGATATGCAAGAATCTGTAGATGCTTCAAGGTTTCATCACACTTGGCTTCCAGATAAAATATTTTATGAAAAAAATACTTTTTCAAAAATGGTTAAAGATAACTTGTTAAATAAAGGATACACATTAAACCCTAATTATTCTACTATTGGTCGTGTTGATGCTATTCATATTGATGAAAATAAAATATTTTATGGTGGAGAGGATAAAAGAGGTGATGATAAAAGTATTGGATATTAAATAAAACTTCTTCTTAAAATTATATATATTATCGTAATTTGCAACCTTGATTTTTTAAATGAGCAATAACATTTTAGTTCAGGGCGCTAGGGTACATAACTTAAAGAATATTGATGTAAATATTCCAAGAAATAAATTTGTTGTTATTACTGGCATTTCAGGAAGTGGTAAATCCTCTCTGGCATTTGATACTATATACGCAGAAGGGCAAAGAAGATATATTGAAACTTTTTCAGCTTATGCAAGACAGTTTATAGGAGGATTAGAACGACCTGACGTTGATAAAATTGATGGACTTTCTCCAGTAATTGCAATTGAACAAAAAACAACATCAAAAAATCCTAGATCAACTGTTGGAACAATAACTGAAATATATGACTATTTAAGATTGTTTTATTCCAGAGTTGCAGATGCATACAGTTATAATTCAAATGAAAAAATGATCAGTTACACTGATGATGAAATCATCGATCTGGTATTTAATAATTTCAAAGACAAAAAAATCACAATCCTATCCCCTATTGTTCAATCAAGAAAAGGTCATTACAGAGAACTTTTTTCTTCCATTCAAAAACAAGGTTTTTTGAAAGCTAGAATAGACGGCGTTATTACTGATTTAAAACCAAATTTGAAATTAGATAGGTATAAAATACATGATATAGAAATTGTAATTGATAGAATTATTTTAAAGAACAATGAAACTTCTAAAAAAAGATTAAAGGATAGTTTAATTACCGCAATGTATCATGGAAATAATTCATTGTTAATTGTTAATGAAGAAGATAATTCTAATACATACTACAGCAGAAGTTTAATATGTCCATCATCAGGAATATCTTATGAAAAGCCTGAACCAAATTCATTCTCATTTAACTCTCCCAAAGGGATGTGCAAAAAATGCAACGGCTTAGGAAAACTAAATAAAGTAAACATTGATTTAGTTCTTCCTGATAAAAATATTTCTATCCATAGTGGCGGACTTGTGCCTTTGGGGAATTATAAAAGTAGCTGGATTTTTAAACAAATTGAAACAATTTCTCAACGATATAAATTTAGTATTAAAGATCCTATTAGTAAGATACCGAAAAAAGCAATGGATATAATCTTGTTCGGTGGAAACGAATCATTTTCGGTTGAGTCAAAATCATTAGGTTTAACAAGAAAATACGAAATAGATTTTGAAGGAGTTATTCCATTTATTGAAAATCAAGCTAATGAAATTTACAGTGCAAGAATCAAGAGATGGGCAAACGGATTTATGGATAATGTTATATGTGAAAATTGCAATGGTTCCAGATTAAATAAAGAATCAAGTTATTTTTTTATAAATAATAAAAATATTCATGATTTAAGTAGTCTTGATATAATAGATTTAAAAAATTGGTTTTCCTCAGTTGAGTCAAAACTTAGTGATAGAAATAAAATAGTTGGATCAGAAATAATTAAAGAAATAAATAAACGTTTAGATTTTTTATTAAACGTAGGTTTAGATTATCTTTCATTAAATAGGCCTACCAAATCACTTTCAGGAGGAGAATCTCAAAGAATCAGATTAGCTACTCAAATAGGATCTCAATTAGTTGGTGTTTTATATATATTGGATGAACCAAGCATTGGACTCCATCAAAGAGATAATTCAAAGCTTATTGAATCTCTTAAAAAATTAAGAGATTTAGGAAACACTATTATTGTTGTTGAGCATGACAAGGAAATCATGGAAAAATCTGACTGTATCATTGATGTTGGTCCATTTGCTGGGAAAAATGGTGGTGAAATAATTTTTAATGGAACTTATAAAGAAATTTTAAATACTAATACTATAACCTCTCAGTTTTTAAAAAATATTAAAAGTATTCCGGTTCCTAAATTAAGAAGAATATCAAAACACAAGTTAAGTATTGAAGGTTGTACAGGAAATAATTTAAAAAATATAAGTGTTGATTTTCCACTTGGTTTGATGATTGGTGTTACTGGTGTTTCAGGAAGTGGAAAATCTACTTTAATTAATGAAACTTTATATCCAATATTAAATAATCATTTTTTTAACGGAGTTAAAGAACCTCTCCCCTATAAAAAGATTAATGGTTTGAAACATATTGATAAGGTTATAGAAATTAATCAATCTCCAATAGGAAGAACCCCAAGAAGTAATCCTGCAACATACACTGGAGTTTACAGTGATATTAGATCTTTGTTTTGTATGACACAAGAATCTCTTATTAGAGGTTACAAACCTGGAAGATTTAGCTTTAATGTAGTGGGAGGAAGATGTGAAACATGTCAAGGTGGAGGATTGAGAAAAATAGAAATGAATTTCCTTCCTGATGTTTATATTAACTGTGATGATTGTCAAGGTAAGAGATTTAACAGGGAAACTTTAGAAATTAGATATAAGGGTAAATCTATAGCTGATATATTAAGCATGACTATTAATGAGAGTTGTGATTTTTTTGAAAATTTCCCAAAAATTTTAAGAAAATTAAAAACTTTAAAAGAAGTAGGTTTAGGTTATGTTACTTTAGGTCAACAATCAACAACATTATCTGGAGGAGAAGCGCAAAGAATAAAGTTAGCTTCAGAATTATCAAAAAAGGATACAGGAAATACCATTTATATATTGGACGAACCTACAACAGGTCTACATTTTCAGGATATAAAGGTTTTACTTGAAATGATTAATAAACTTGTAAATAAAGGAAATACTGTAATAATTATAGAACATAATATGGATGTCATAAAAACAGTTGATCATATTATTGAAATTGGACCTAGTGGAGGTAAATTAGGAGGACAAGTTATTTTTAGTGGTAAACCTGAGGAATTAATTAAAATAGACAATAGTCCTACAGCTGTGTATTTAAAAAAAGAACTAACTTAGTTTAATGCATAGTAAAAATTTGAAAGGATGGAATGAGGTTAAAACAAATGATTCCTGGTCTGTTTTTAAAATCATGGGTGAGTTTGTTGATGGATTTGAGAAACTTAGTAAGATAGGCCCCTGTGTTTCTATATTTGGTTCTGCAAGAACAAAATCAGATCATCCACATTACATATTAACAACTGATATTGCTGAAAAAATAGTCGATTTAGGATTTGGAATAATTAGTGGTGGTGGTCCAGGAATAATGGAAGCCGCTAATAAGGGAGCAAAAAAAGCTTTAGGCCCCTCAGTTGGATTAAGTATTGAGCTTCCGTTTGAACAGACTGAAAACCCATATATTGATGATGATAAGTCATTACACTTTGATTATTTTTTCGTTAGAAAAGTAATGTTCATGAAATATGCTCAAGCTTTTGTTGTTATGCCTGGGGGATTTGGAACATTAGACGAACTTTTCGAAGCTCTTACATTAATCCAAACAAAAAAAGCTGAAATATTTCCTATTATTTTAGTTGGAAAATCTTTTTGGAAGGGTTGTATTGATTGGATCAAGCAGCAGTTATTATCAAACCATAATTATGTTTCAGATATTGATTTAAATCTCATATCAATTGTTGATTCACCAGATGAAGTTATTGACATACTAACTAAGTTTTACGACAAAAAAGGGTTTAATCCAAACTTCTAATATTTTTAATTGTTCTTATGAGAAAATGTTTTTCATTACTTTTTCTTTTTTTTATAAGTAATGTTTTATCTCAAGAAAACGAATATTTTATTGATGCAAAGTTTAATGCTGATAATAGAACAATTGAGATTTATCAAACTATAGATTTCACTAATACAACCTCAAACAATTTAAATTACATTATTTTAAATGATTGGGCTCATTCCTATTCCAATCCTTCAACTCCTCTTGGGAAACGGCTTTCAGAAGATTTCACTCTTAACTTTCAAAGATCCACTAAAAACCAAAGAGGTCTAACTACTATATATAGTATGCAGTCTAAAAGTACTATTCTTAGTTATAATAGGTTGGAAGATAATGTAGATTTAATTAAAGTAAACCTAGCCAATGTTTTAAAACCAAATGAAAAAATTACAATAACTATAGACTACAAAATAAAAATTCCCATAAGTGATTTTACAGGTTATGGAATTGATAAAAATGGTAATATAAATCTTTCTGAATGGTTTATAACGTTGGCTAAAATAATTGATGATAATTGGTTAATAGAAAGTAATTTAGATTTAAATGATATTTCATTAGACCCTTCATTTTATAAATTTAAAATTACTTTTCCCTCAAAATTTGAATTAATTTCAGATTTTGAAATTGATACTATTAATAATAGTGACACATATAATATTCTAACATCTAAAAAGGAAAAGAGAATTTATAATCCAATAATAATTTCTAAAAACAGATACTTTGAAATATTTAAAATTAATAATAATACCGTAATTACAGATATTGATAATATTTCAAACAAAAAAACAGACTCATTAATTTTTAAAGTGATTAGTTATGTTGATAAAAAAACAGGAAACAAGATATTATCTAGGCCTAGTGCGAAAGACTCAGTAAACTTTAAGTTTATTTTGAATAAGACTATCAATTATGTTGAAAGCAAACTTGGCAGCTATCCTATTAATAATATAGTTCTTTCTAAGTTCGATCAAAATAAAGACCCTATATATGGTTTAAATAATATTCCTGAATTCTTAAATCCATTTGAAAGATCATTTATTCAAGAATTTTCGGTTTTAAAACGCATTATTTCTGTTTATTTAAATAATTTATATCCAATTCATAAACGAAAAAATTATTGGCAAATAAAAGGAATTGAAGTTTTTCTTTTAATCGATTACATTGAAAATTATTATCCAGAATTAAATTTAATTGGAAAATTCTCAAAGCTATCTATTATTAAAAACAGAGAATATTCGAAATTTAAATTTAATGACCAGTATAGGTTGTTTGATAATATTATATCTAGTAGAAATATTTCTCAGTCGATTGACTATCCTTTAGATTCTTTAACGATGATAAATCATAAAGTAATTAACCCTTATAAATCCGGGCTTGCTTTAAAAATGCTTGATGATTATTTAGGAAATAAAAATGTAATGAAAAGTATTTATGAATTTTCAATAAATAATAAACTTATTTCTAGTAACAGAACTTTTATAGATCTACTTTACGATAATAATAAGGGAAAGATTTCTTGGTTCAAAGATTACCTTAATTATAACAATAGTATTGACTTTTCAATTAAAAAAGTTGGATCTAAAGAAAATAATCATAAGTTTTTAATTAAAAATAATTCACTAATCAGTCTTCCGTTAAAAATAACTTTAAAAGATCAAAATAATAAAACTGAAAATAAATGGCTTAATAAGTTTAAAAATGATACAATTTTAAATGTTAATTCTAATAGTAAAATAATTATAAATTCTGAAAAATATTTTTCAGAGTTTAACTTTTCTAATAATTATTCATCAACTTCAAAAATGAAGAAAAAAACAAAATTCGTACTGTTTAGGGATTTTGATAATAATTTGAATAATCAAGTATACTACATACCTATTTTTGATTATAATCTTTACGATGGTCTAATGCCTGGTGTTTCTTTTTCAAATTCAACCCCAATTAAACGTCCATTTACCTACAAGATAGAACCTAGTTACTCAACTAAACAAAAAGAGTTTTTAGGAAATATGAATTTAAAATATACTGATTATAATACAAATAAAAATAATAGTTTATATAGTATAAATTATTTTCTGGGTGCTTCAACATTTCATTACAAAGATGATCTGTCTTACAACACTTTTTTCCCCTCTGTTGTATTAGCATTCAGAGATAAGGATTTAAGGTCAAATTACAGACAGATTTTAAGTATGAGATACATAAGTGTTTTTAGAGAAGAAAACTCTAATTCTGTTGAATATCCTAACTATAATATTTTAAATTTTAAATACATAACTGCTAATTCGAGTGTTGAAAAAGCATTTAATTTTAAAACAGATATTCAAATTAATAAGGATTTTATAAAAAGTTCGGTAACATTTAATTTTAGAAATTACTATAAAACAAACAGGCAGTATAACGTGAGATTTTTTGCGGGAAAGTTTTTAAAAAATAATACTAAAGATGATTATTTTAGTTTTTCTTCATTTAGAGCTAGAGATTATTTGTTTAGCACTAATTTACTTGGTAGATCTGAAAACTCTGGATTTTATAGCCAGCAATATATTGGATCTGAGGGTGGATTTAAATCTAAAATTAATTATGAATATGCCAATGATTTTATAATATCTTTAAATTCTGGCATAACTGTATGGCAATGGATTGAAGGATATTCGGGAATTGCTGCTATTAAAAATCTTAACGAAGATTTGATTTTTCAATATGAATCAGGTATTAGATTAAATCTTTTTACTGATTATTTTGAATTATATTTTCCTGTTTATTCATCTTTAGGAAATGAGTTAAATCAAACAAACTATTTAACTAAAATAAGATTTAAAATTTCCCTCGATCCTGACACATTATCAAGTTTATTCACAAGAAGATGGTTTTGATAAACAAATAGGAATCAACATCTTTTTTTTTTAAATTTGCGAACCTAAATTTCTCAATGGAAAACAACATTGATCTTAACAAAGAAATTTCATTTGAAACTTTTAAAAAACAAGTTTTAGAAGATTATACCATAATTGTTACAAGTAGAGAAGCTAGTTTACTTGGGAGAAGAGAGGTCTTGAGTGGAAAAGCAAAATTTGGTATTTTTGGAGATGGAAAAGAGTTGCCTCAAATTGCCCTTGCAAAAGTTTTTCAAAAAGGAGATTTTAGATCAGGTTATTATCGAGATCAAACCTTCATGATGGCCATTGATGAATTAACAGTTAAACAAATTTTTTCAGGTTTATATGCAAATACTGATATTAATGAAGAACCCATGTCAGCTGGACGCCAAATGGGTGCTCATTTTAATACTCCTCTTTTAAACAATGATGGATCTTGGAAAAAATCCATTCAACTTAAAAATTCTAGCTCTGATATTTCATGTACAGGTTCTCAAATGCCAAGATTACTTGGACTAGCACAAGCTTCTAAATTATACAGGAATTTAGATTTCAATAATTCTAAAAACTTTACTAATAACGGAAATGAAATTGCTTGGGGAACAATTGGTAACGCAAGTACTAGTGAAGGTATATTTTTTGAGGTTTTAAATGCAGCGGGAGTTCATCAAGTTCCTATGGTAATAAGTATTTGGGATGATAATTATGGAATTTCGGTAGAAAATAAAGATCAAACTATCAAAGAAGATATTTCTGAAGCTCTCTCTGGTTTCAAAAGAACTTCTTTGAAAAAAGGTTTTGAAATACTAACTGTGAATGGCTGGAGCTATCCTGACTTAATTAATACTTATCAAAAGGCTAGTGATATAGCAAGGGTTGAACATGTCCCTGTAATAGTTCATGTAAAAGAATTAACACAACCAATTGGTCATTCATCCTCAGGTTCACACGAAAGATATAAATCAAAAGAAAGATTAGAATGGGAAAAAATTAATGATTGTAATGTTAAAATGAGACAATGGATTATTGATAATGGCATTTCAAATGAAGAGGAGTTAATATCAATAGAGTCTAAATGCAAGGATAATGTTCGGATTTTTAAGAAAGAAGCATGGGAAACTTATATAACACCAATTCTAAAAACTAGAGAAGATTACATTAAATTATTAGATACTTTATCAAGAAAACATACGGATTATAATTTAAATTTATTTAAATCGGAACTTTCGAAAATAAAGGAACCAAATAAAAAAGATATACTATCTAATGCTAGAAAAGTTATACGTATTTTAATAAATGAAAATTCTAATGAGATAGATTCTCTTAAAAACTGGATTATTAGTTTTTCAAACAAACAAAAGAAAATATACAACTCAAAACTTTACAATGAGTACGACACTAACTATAAAAGTGTTAAAAAAATAGAACCAATTTACAATTCTGAATCAAAGAAAGTAGATGGTAGAATCATAATTAGAAATAATTTTGACAGTTTATTATCTAAACATGATAATTTAATAATTTTTGGAGAAGATTCCGGAAAAATTGGTGATGTTAACCAGGGTTTAGAAGGATTACAAGATATTCATGGTGATGAAAGAATTTCTGATAGAGGAATAAGAGAAGCATCTATAATTGGAGAAGGTATTGGCTTAGCTTTAAGAGGCTTTAGACCAATTGCTGAAATTCAATATTTAGATTATTTATTGTATGCTTTACAAATCTTAAGCGATGATTTAGCTACTCTTCATTACAGAACTTTTGGTAGGCAAATCGCCCCTTTAATTATTAGAACAAGAGGACATAGATTAGAAGGAATATGGCATTCAGGTTCTCCTATGGGTGCACTATTGTCTACATTAAGAGGAATTAACATACTGGTGCCTAGAAATATGGTACAGGCTAGCGGAATGTATAATTCTTTGCTAAAATGTCAAGAGCCAGCCGTAATCATTGAATCTTTAAATGGATATCGTTTAAAAGAAAAACAACCAGATAATTTATCTGAATTTACAATTTTAATTGGTGAGTCTGAAAAAATTAAAAACGGTGATCAAATCACTATAGTTTCATATGGCTCTACTCTTAGATTAGTTGAAAAAGCAGCTATTGAACTTGAAGATTTAGGGGTTAGTTGTGAAATTATTGATGTTCAATGTTTAATCCCATTTGATAATTCCAATTTAATTATTGAAAGTTTAAAGAAAACCAATAAATTATTAATCGTAGATGAAGACCTGCCTGGTGGCGCTTCCTCATATATTTTACAAAAGGTTATTCAAGAACGTGATGGGTTTCAATATTTAGATTCTAGTCCGTTAACATTAACTTCAAAAGCGCATAGACCAGCTTATGGCACTGATGGCGATTACTTTTCAAAACCATCAATAGATGATATTATTGAAACAGCTTACAGTATAATGAATGAGTATGATCCAAATAATTATCCTGAGCTTATTTAGCTCATTATTTGAATTATCAATTGATTAAGAATGTTTTGTTGTGAATTATTACTTACACCATATCCTTTAGATTTTAAATCAATATTTTTTATTAAAGTAATTATTGAAGATATTTTTTTCATCGGATAAATTTTAGCTGCTTTATGATAATCCTTTGCAAAAAACTTATTAATTCCAAGTGTTGAAGCTACATTTATATCAGATTTGTTATTTAAACTGTGAAATTGAAATATTTGGATAAAGTAATTGAATAATGAACTTAATACCAATTGAGTCGGATATGCTTTGATATTACTAGAAAAATAATTACCAATTACTAATGCTTTACTTAAGTTCCCTGAACCAATTGCGTTTCGTAACTCAAATATGTTAAAATCTTTACTAATTCCAATATTTTTTTCAATTAGCTTTGGATCGATATAATTATTTTCGGGCTTTAGTAACTTTAATTTATTGAGTTGATTATTAATCATTTTTAAATCACCTCCTAAAAATTCAACAAGCATTTGATTTGCTTTTAAATCGATTGTATAATTATCCTCTTTTAATTTATTAAGAATCCAAGTTGAAACCTGATTTTCATAAGGTTTTTTAGAATTTAAAATCAAACCAAATTTTTGAATTGCTTTATAAATTTTTTTTCTTTTGTCTAAAGTTTTGTATTTGTAATTAATTACTAAAACAGTAGAATGCATTGGATTCAATAAGTAATTTATTAAACCGTCAATTTTTGATGACAAATCTTGAGCCTCTTTAATTATTACTAATTGAAATTTAGACATCATAGGGAATCTTTTGCAAACAGAAATAATTTCTTCCGCAGTTGTGTCCTTACCGTAAAGTATTGTTTGATTAAAACTTTTTTCTTCTTCAC
>PADT01000015.1 GCA_002700465.1 Flavobacteriaceae bacterium
TTTTGTTGTGATCAGGGTGAATAAAATCTGCTAATTTTTCAATTGCAGTATTTAAAGATTCTGCAGTTAAAACTAGACAGATTGCTAAAACTTGAAACAACCACTCAATATCAGAAATTTCGAAATAAAATCCAGCAATTATAAATAACAAAGCAATAAAAGATTGTGCCTGAATTGAATGCTCAGTTTTTAATAATAGAAATGCTCCTTTAATAGAGTAAAATATTGCCTTAATCCTTCCTGAAATAAATTGTAACATAGCCTAAAATATATTGTAAATATAAAATATATTTGAAACAATAAGTTTCATAAATTACTTGGTATGGTTATTGAACTTTAGTAAATATGAAAAAATGTATTCTTCTTCTTATTCTAACTAGCGTTAGTTTTAGCTATTCACAGATTAACCCCTTGGATGTTGAAATAGTTAGAGATAGTTTTGGAGTTCCTCATATTTATGGTAAAACTGATGCTGATGTTGCCTATGGGCTAGCTTGGAGTCATGCAGAAGACGATTTTAAAACTATTCAACAAGGTTATTTAGCTGGAAATGGATTATTGAGTAAACATATAGGAATTAAAGGTGCTGGTGCAGATTTTTTAACACAACTTATAGAATCCAAAGAAACGGTAGATAAATTATTCAATACTCTAGATTCTGATTTTATTAAAATTGTAGAAGCATACTCACAAGGGTTAAATAAATATGCAGAAACACATCCAAATGAAATACTAGAAAAGAAATTATTCCCCATCACACCTAAGAAAATGACTGTGTATTCTTTTCTTCAGCTTTTTATAGCTAATGAAGCTGACAAGCTTGTGTTATCAATTATAAATAATAAAGTTCCAAGGGAAAATCCATTTAAAGATGATATCAAAGGATCAAATACTTTTGCCTTTAATTCAAACAAAACAGGAAATAATGAAACTTACTTAGCAATTAATACTCATCAACCTCTTGATGGCCCAACATCTTGGTATGAAGCGCATTTGGTTAGTGAAGAAGGTACTAATATCATTGGAGCTACATTTGCAGGAGCACCCTGTTTATTAATTGGTGCTAATAAAAACCTAGGTTGGGCTCACACCGTTAATTATCCAGATAAAGCTGATATTTTTGAATTAGAAATGCACCCTAATAAAAAGTTAACTTATTTGGTAGATGGAGAAGAATTAAAACTAGAAAAGAAAAAAGCTTCTATTTATGTTAACATACTTGGTATTGATATTAAAATAAAAAGAAAATATTACACAAGTATATTTGGACCAACACTTAAAAATAAATCTGGATATTTTTCTGTACGAACTCCATCTCTTTACAACATTAAAGCCCTTCAACAGTGGTGGAAAATGAATAAGGCAAATACATTTGATGAGTTTTATGAAATATTAAAAAACAGAAATCTACCTGGCTATAATATTGGTTATGCTGATAATCAAGGCAATATATTTTATATTTCAAACGGAATAATTCCTGTTAGAAATGAAAAATTTAATTGGAGAAACGTAGTACCTGGAAATACAAGAGAAAATCTATGGAAAGATTACTATCAAGTTGAAGACCTTCCTCAAGTATTAAATCCCAAGTCAGGTTTTGTTTATAACGCTAATCACAGTCCTTTTAAATCAACTTCTAAAGAGGAAAACCCAAGAGAAAATGATTTTTCTAAAACAATGGGGTTTCCTACATATGATAACAATAGAAGTACAAGGTTGTTTAATTTGATAAACTCATATGATAAGATTGATTATCCTACATTTAAAAAAATAAAATACGACAGGACATTCCCAACTCCTTTTAATTATAATTACATTGATTTAAATGCACTTTTTGAATTAGATGCAAGTGAGTATCCTGAACTAAAAAATTTAATAGAAACTATTCAAAATTGGGATAGGTCAACTGATGCTGACTCATATGGAGCAGGATCATACGGGATTTTTTATTACTTATTTGGCAAAAAGTATTTCAAACTTCTACCTAAAGATAAGATAGCAACTAAACAAATGATTATTGCCTGTTTGATAGATACAAAAGAAAAAATGATTAAGGATTTTGGTTCTATTAGTGTTAAACTTGGTGAATTTCAAAAACTTGTTAGAGGAAATAAAGAAATTCCTATTTATGGCCTTCCAGACGTTTTAACTGCAATGAGAGGTGTAGACCATAAAAATGGCCAAATTAAAGTAACTCATGGAGAGTCTTATATTGAATTAGTAAAATTTACTAAAAATAATACTGAAATTGAATCTGTAATCTCATATGGAAGTAGTGATCATGAAAATTCAGAACATTATACAGATCAAATGGAAATGTATTCAAAATTTGAAACAAAGAAAATGACATTTGATAAAAATGAAATTTATAAAAATGCTAAGAAAATATATCATCCAAATTAAAAATTCTTGTATTTTTAAGTATGAAATTTAATTATCTATACATTATAATAATCTTAACCATGTCTAGCTGTAACAACTCTAAGGAAAACGATTCAAAAGTAATTGAAGGTAAAATTATTCATAGTGTGTATTTCTGGTTAAATAACCCTGACAATATTGAAGATGTTGAAACATTTGAAACAGCGATAAAAAAACTAATGAAAAATAGTCAATTTGCAAATAAAATGCATCTAGGTAAACCTGCTGTTACAGAAAAAAGAGAAGTAATTGATAATTCTTATAATTATTGTTTGATCTTTACTTTTGACACTTACAAAGATCAAAGAATATATCAAGATGAACCTGCCCATTTAATTTTTATTGGAGAAGCTAAACACTTATGGAAAAAAGTATTAGTATATGATTCAATTCAAGAACCTATATAATGCTTTCTAAAGCTTTTTGATAAGTTTTTTCATATAGTGGTACAATATTATTAATATCATACTCTTTAGCCTTTAAAAAAGCATTGTTTTTAAACTTTTCTAGATTTTTTCTGTTACTTAAAATTGATATTGCTTTTTTTGACATTTGATCAACATCATTATAATTTTCAACATATCCGGTTTCACCATTGATATTAATTTCAGGAAGACCACCAGCATTTGATGTAATAACCGCTACTTTGGAAGCCATAGCTTCTAAAGCTGCTAAACCAAAACTCTCTGCAGAGGATGGTAATAAAAATAAATCCGAGTGACATAAGTTTTTTTCAACTTGATTTGTATTTCCTAAGAAGTCAACCAAATGAGAAATTCCCAGCTCATTACATAAGTTCTCAGCTAATGTTTTGTCAGGCCCCTCTCCTATCATTAATAATTTAGCTTTAAATTGTTTTTGAATATTGTAAAATACTTTAATGACATTAGCAATGTTTTTCACTGTTCTAAAGTTACTTACATGAGAAATAATAAATTCTTTCGATTGAATTGGGTTCTCATGTAAACACAAATCTTGTTGTATAATGTATTTATTAATATCAATAAAATTTGGAATTACTTCAATATTTTTTTTAATATCAAATTGATCTAGAGTATCTTCTTTTAGACTTTTTGAAACACAAGTAACTATATCAGATTTATTAATGCTAAAAGTTACTGCAGTTTTGTATGAAGGATGATTACCAACTAAAGTAATATCAGTTCCGTGAAGTGTTGTAACTATTGGAATATTAATTGATTGCTCCTTTAACATTTTTTTTGCCATATACGCTGCATAAGCATGGGGAATTGCATAATGAACATGTAAAACGTCAATACTATTATTTTTAACTACATCAACAAGTTTAGTAGATAAAGCAAGTTCATATGGAACAAAACTAAATAACGGATAATCTGGAACATTAACTTTGTGAAAATGTAATTTCTGATTCAAACCAATTAATCTAACAGGTTTTTTATAAGCAATAAAATGGACCTCATGACCGTGATTAACCAAAGACATTCCTAGTTCAGTTGCCATGACACCACTACCACCAAAAGTTGGATAACAAACAATAGCTATTTTCATTTTCATTATTTTAAAGAATCATAAATGATTCTTTGAATTTCTGTTCTGACATTATTGTCAGAAAGCTTGCTATTATTCATTGATGGAAAAGTTCTATTGGAAAGAAAAACATAAACAATATTATTTTCAGGATCTCCCCATACATATGTCCCAGTAAAACCTGAATGCCCAAAACTAGACATTGGAACACATCCACAAGTTGGAGAACTATCATCAATTTGTGGTTTGTCAAAACCTAAGCCTCTTCTATTTCCATCACCACAATAATAACAGGTGTTAAAATAATCAATTGTTGATTTAGAAAAAAATGTTTTTGAACCATATTTTCCGTTCTGAATATACATTTGCATAATTTTAGCAACATCGTTTGAATTTGAAAAAAGACCGGCATGACCTCCAATTCCACCCTGCATCGCTGCGCCCATATCATGAACATAACCGATAATAGTATCTTTTCTAAAATAATCATCAATTTCAGAGGGAACAATTTTATTAACAGTAAATAATTTTAAAGGATTATAAGTAGTGTAGTTTGCACCGATTTTTTCTAAGATGGTTTTTTTAAGTAATTTATCTAAACTTGAGTTATATTTTTTTTCAAGAAAATATTTAAAAAAATAATAAGGTAAGTCACTATATAGATAAGATTTATTTTGTGAAAGTTCACTATTTATAATTCTCTTGTTAATAGTGTCTAAAAAAGAATTTTTAAGAAATAGGTTTCTGTTTACAGAAATAGAAAAAAATTTGTTTTTTTTTTACTATAAAAACTACTTAAAGGATCATGATTTATAGAATCCAAAGTTTCCTTATAAAAAGGGATCCAAGGATATAAACCGGATTGATGAGCCAGCATTTCTTTTAACAATAAATTACTTTTATCTCTTAAATTTAAATCTGGAATTATATCAAATAAAGTTGATTCTTCATCAATAGTATTATTTTCATATTCATTCATAAGTAATGGGACTGATGACAAAATTTTTGTAAGAGAGGCTAAATCATAAATATTATCCCAATCTATTGGTTCTGTTTTATCATAAGTTTTATATCCATAATTTTTATTAAAAATCACCTTTCCATTCTTAGCAATAAGAACCTGTGCTCCAGGTGTCATTTTATTTTCTATGGCATCTTCAACAAATAAATCAATAGAATTTAACTTGTTTAAATCAAAAATTATATTACTTGGTAATCCGTAGCTCAATCTATCTAAAGTTGTTGTTTTGATTGAAGTATGGACAGGATATTTATTATTTATAGAAACTGGAAGTTTACCCACAGCAGGCAATGCTCCAAATATTATTTGAGCAGATTTATTTTGAGCAGTAGAGTTGTTTTGATATGAAACTAAAACAGACGAAATATCAGTCATATCAACATCCATTAAAGCGTAAGGTTTAGCAAAAATATTCAAGATTACCTTTTTATTTTTTGATATTAACTCTAAAATCTCCTTATCTGATTTGCTAAACTTATACGGATCAAAAGGACTTTTATTTGATTTGTGAAATCCAACAATAATAGTATTATAAGGCTCTATTTTTCTAAGTATTTCTGAATCATACTCAATTTTATCAACCTTTGTATAATGATTTAACATTTTAAAAAACTCATCAGAGCTAGAACCTCCCATTTCTAAAAAAGCAATTTTTGATGAAATATCTTTTAATGGAAGAATATCATTATCATTTTTTATTAATGTAATTGATTTTTCTGTTATTTCTTCAAATAATAATTTATCAACATCACTATTCATGTCTTCAACTATATTATTCAAATTAACTTCATTATTTACATGAAGACCTGCTTTATATTTAGCCATTAATATTTTCTTTACAGAATACTTTAATCTTTTTTCTGTTATGATTCCATTATTGATAGCATTTTTAATACTTTTAGTGCTTTCATCTAAATCATCAGGCATTAGTAAGATGTCATTTCCAGCTAATAAAGCACTAACGTCAGCAGATTGATTTTTATTAAAATCAACCACACCTTTCATGTCCATAGCATCTGTAATTACTAAACCTTCAAATTTTAATTTCTTTTTTAAAAGTTTAGAAATAATATTCTTTGATAAAGTCGAGGGCATTTTAGGTTCTTTTTCTAAAGATGGAACTTCCATATGAGCAACCATTACACTTGATAGATTATTGTCAATTAATTTTTTATATGGAAACAACTCCACTTCGTTTATTCGTTTAGCTGAAAAGTTTATTGTAGGTAAAGTCTTGTGAGAATCTGTAGATGTATCTCCATGGCCAGGAAAATGCTTAGCTGAACCCATTATACCCTCAGATTGCATACCCTTTAAATATGATAAAGATTTATTTGTAACACTCAATTTATCTTCTCCAAATGATCTGCTACCAATAATTGGATTGTTAGGGTTTGTATTAATATCAGTTACTGGAGCAAAATTAATATGAACTCCAATTCTTTTAGCGTGAACTCCAATTCTTTTTCCAACATTATATATTAATGATTCATCATTTACAGCTCCAAGAGTCATGTTGTAAGGAAAAGAAAATGCGTCATCTAATCTCATTCCAATGCCCCACTCTGCATCCATACCAATTAGTAAAGGTACTTTTGAAATCGATTGAAATTCATTGGTATATTTTGCCTGATCCTTAATATTACCTAAAGAAAAAATCAATCCTCCAAGATGATTTTTTTTAATTATTGAAGAAACTTCTTTCATTTTATCAGCGCCTTGTTTGGTTGCTACCCAAATTGTAAATAGTTGACCTATTTTTTGATCAGTAGAAAGAGAGTTATATATGCTATCCACCCAGATTTCTTGCTTTACTTTGTCTTTAGAAATTAAAGGGTTTTGAGAAAAAGAATAATTATAAAATAAAAGAAATAATAAGAGTGTTTTTAAAAACTTCATTTTAAAATAATAAAATTAAATTTAAAGAAAATAAATTTTGTTGTGAGGATTTTTAGATAAAAGTAAACTTATTGCCTATCAAAATAATCTAGAGTGCCAACTTTTTGAAGCTGGTACTTCCCAGTTTTTATTAAAATCTTCAATATCTACAACAAGATTATTATAAACAATTGTATTTTTTGAAACTGAGTTATTCTTAATTAAATTTTTAAATTCGACAATAGATTTGTACGAAATATAATCACCTTGCTTGAAAGTGACATTCATTTTATCAAGTAAATTTAGACCGTAATCTTTTTCAATTTTTTGAATAAAATGAACACAACTATCAATAGAACACCCTGAAGCTTTAGTAGATTTTTCGTTTAAAGCAATAATTAAAAATCTATTGTATTTTATTTCAAAACTGGATTTTAAATCATCTCCATGAGCAGTCCAATTTTTTAAAAATGCTGTAAGTTTAGTTTTAATCTGAATAAGTTCTTGTTCATGAATTTTCTTATTTGATTGATATATCCAAATTCTTGAATCCAATGGCATTTTTATAAAAGGAAGTATCATAAATCTGAGGCCTTATTAATAAGCTCAGCAATGTCTAAAACTTCAATTTCATCTTCTTTCTTTTTGTTTTTTATCCCATCAGAAAGCATTGTATTACAGAACGGACAACCAGCAGCTATAATATCGGGCTTGGTTTCAAGTGCTTCCTCAGTTCTTTTAATATTGATTTCTTTATCTCCTGTTTCAGCTTCCTTGAACATTTGTGCCCCTCCTGCTCCACAACAAAGTCCTTTCTGTTTACAACTTTTCATTTCAGAAAGTTCTATATCCAGTTTTTCTAATACTTTTCTCGGTGCTTCATAAACATTGTTAGCTCGACCTAAATAACATGGATCGTGAAAAGTTATTCTTTTACCTTTAAAAGTTCCACCTTTAACAGTAATTCTACCATCATTTAAAAGTGATTTAATAAACTGAGTGTGATGCATAACATCATAATTACCTCCGAGTTCTGGGTATTCGTTTTTAAGGGTGTTAAAACAATGAGGACATGTTGTAACAATTTTTTTAATGTTATAGCCATTTAAAACTTCAATATTTGTCAAGGCCTGCATTTGAAATAAAAATTCATTTCCAGCTCGTTTAGCTGGATCTCCAGTACATCCTTCTTCGCTTCCTAAAACAGCAAAAGAAACATTTGCCTGATTTAATATGTTTGCAAATGCCTTTGTAATCTTTTTTGCTCTTTCATCAAAACTACCAGCACAACCCACCCAAAATAAAATTTCAGGGGTTTTTCCTTTGGCAATTAGTTCCGAAAAAGTGTGAATCTCTATTTTTTTCATAATTATTCGTGTTGACCATCGTCAAACACTTCAATAGTAACTTTTTTATCAACTAAGTCAGTAAATTTACCATTATACCTTGTAGCTTTTACTAAATGATTGTCTATCCAATGATAATTACCTCCTCTTGGTTTTCCCATAACCATACCATGAAACTTAAACCCGTGTTTGTTCAACCAGTTTTCAGTAACTTCTCTGTGTTCTTCAATTCTTGATGTAAAAAAACAAATAATGTGACCCTCATCATACCATTTATTTAGAGTAATTAAAGCATCTGGATAAACATTAGCCGTTGCCATCCTTTCTGGCTCCTCGTTAGGAATATCGTCACATATTGTGCCATCTATATCTATTAAATAGTTTTTAATTCCCTGAGGAAGAATTGGACTAATATGTTCACCATCTTCAATTTTTTCACTAAGTAATTTGTCTACGTCTTCTTGTTTCATTTATATATATTAAATTAAATTTCATTTTTCCAATTAAGTTTGTCCATTTGATTAAATGGCCATGGTGCACCATTATTTTCTATATTGGACATCATATTATTAAGTTCAGACGGAGCATCTGATTTTTCCATTACTAAGTACCTTCTCATATCCATTATTATGGACAAAGGATCAATTCCAATAGGACAAGCCTCAACACATGCATTACAAGATGTACATGCCCATAATTCTTCATTTGTAACATAGTCACCCAACAGTTCTTTACCATCAGGTTTAAACTCACCATTGTTAACATCAATATTATTACCAACTACCTCCATTCTGTCTCTGGTATCCATCATAATTTTTCTAGGAGAAAGTTTTTTACCGGTTTGATTTGCAGGGCATTCGCTAGTACACCTTCCGCATTCGGTACAAGTATAAGCATTCAGTAATTGAATTTTTGATAAATCAAAAACATCAGAAGCTCCAAATTTAGAAACTTCAACAGATGATGTGGAAGCATAAGGGTCTATACTAGGATCAAGCATCATTTTAACTTCATTAGTAACTGACTTTAAATTTGATAATTTTCCTTTTGCATTCAAATTAGCAAAGTAAGTGTTTGGAAATGCAAGTAAAATATGAAGATGTTTTGAATAATATAAATAATTTAAAAAACATAAAATTCCTATTATATGTAACCACCAAGCAGTTCTTTCAATAATAAAAATAACATTTGATGAGAAACCATTAAAAAGTGGTAATAGATATTGACTTACAGGGAAAGAACCAGCAGAAACATAATTAAATTCAGGAGCATTTTGTTGAATCCATAAATCTGCACCATTCATTGTTAAAAACAAGCACATTAAAACAATTTCTACATAAAGTATAATATTGGCATCATTCTTTGGCCAGCCTTTCATTTCAAGACTAAGAAATCTTTTAATATTTAACATGTTTCTTCTAATCCAAAAAATAATTACTGACACAATAACCAACAAAGCAAATATTTCAAAAAATCCAATTAAAAAATTATAAAAAGACCCTAAAAATGGAGCAAATACTCTGTGTGTTCCAAGAAAACCGTCAACAATAATTTCGAGCAATTCAATATTAATAACCAAAAATCCAACATAAACTACAATATGTAATAATCCAACAATTGGCTTATCTATCATTTTAGATTGACCAAAAGCAATTTTAAGCATCTGAATTAATCTTGTTTTTTTATTATCACTTCTGTCAATTGAAATTCCTAGATTTATATTTCTATATATTTTTTTTACATTTTTGCTAAACAAAAATATGGCATAACAAAAAATAACAATAAAAATTATATTAGGAATTAATGAAATCAAAGATTAATTTTTATTTGATTGAAAGGGTTTGTTTTTTTTTCCAAAAACTGAAAAATGAATATATCTTTTTGGATTTAATCTTATATCCTCAAGCAAAAGATCAATAGATTTAGAAGCATTGTTCAAGTTATTGAACAAAGTATCACTAGAAATTAATTTTGAAATAGAACCATTACCATTATTAATATTATCTAAAACAGATGCTAGATTATCAGATGAAGATTTTAAATTCTTTAAAGTCAATTCTAAATCGCTTGAATTGATTGAATTAGAAAATGAAGAAAGATTACTTGAAATATCATTAATATTTTCAATAGAGTTGTTGATACTACTCTTATTCGATTTTACAACAGATTTAATCATCGCACTAGTTTCTTTTAAATCTGAAATTGTTTCTGAAAAATCAGAAACACTTGTTCTTAGATTAGCTCTGGTAGGATCATCAAAAACTAAATTGATTTTCTCTAAAACATCATTGGCACTAAGAATCATTGTTTCAATATTTTCTTGTAATGGTGTAAGTTTTTCATTGACAAGCTCTGTTAAACCAGGTGCAACAGATGACTTTAAAGTATCTAATGAAACTGCGACTCTACTGTTGTCCATAGCTGGAATAATAGCTAAAGCCTTTCCTCCAATAAGACCTGTTTCATAAATTTGAGCTAAACTGTTAACTGAAAATTTTATATCATTCTCAACTCTAAACTTAACAAGTAAACTATTATTTTTAAAAAAAGATATGTCAGTTATACTTCCAACAGGAAATCCATTAACTGTGACAGGCGTTCCGTTAACAACACCTTCAACATCGTCATAAATGGAATAAAACGTTCTGTCACTGACAAAAATATCATTTGACTTTAAATAGCTAAAGCCGAAAATAAATAAGCCAATTCCAATGATGACTAAAAAGCCTGTTTTTATTTCGTTTTTATTTTTCAAACTGTAAAATTGATTTATTCAAAGTTATGAATTATTTTATCAAAATTTAATTTTTATAAGAAGATAAATATTCTTCTATTGTAATACTTTTACCATTTTTAAAAGCAACGATCAAAGCATCTTTATAGCCGCTTTTGACTGCCCTTTTTAACATTAACTTAGCTAAAGTATAGTCCTGAGTCCTTTCAAAATAGTATCGATATGTGTTATTGTTTTTTAAGTAACTGAGATTTCCTAAGCCTTTAAAATTATACGATTTTAAAGGCACTTTTTTTGAGCTTGAAGCAATTTGAATTTTTAAAAAATATTTGTCAGTATAATTATTATCTAAATCACTAAATAATTGACTGTCATTATTTACTAAATCAGAATTAATTGAGTTTCTATATCTTAATATACCTTTTGCAATTGATTTAGACATTTCTGTTTGACCTTTTTTAGAATTTAAATAAGCTCCCTCTTTTTTATTTGTTAAAAAACCTGTTTCAACTAAAACACTTGGCATATAAGTGTATTTTAAAACAATAAATCCAGCTTGCTTTACCGTTCTGTTTTTTCTTTTCAAGTCAGAAACAAAAGCTTTTTGTATTAAATCTGCTATTACTATACTTTGATCTAAATAGTCTTCCTGCATAAGAACTAAACTTATGACAGATTCTGGAGAATTAGGATCAAATCCATCATATTTTTGTTCGTAGTCTTCTTCTTTAAAAATTACTGAATTTTCTTTTTTTGCAATTTCAAAATTTCTTTGATTTGCATGTAATCCTAGAACAAAAGTTCCAGCTCCATAAGCATTAGATGAATGAGAATCACAGTGAATAGAGATAAATAAATCGGCTTTTGCTTTATTAGCAATTTCAGCTCTTTTAAAAAGATTTACAAAAACATCTTTTTTTCTTGTATATATAACCTTAATATTACTTTGTTTTTCTAACTCAGATCCAACTTTTAAAGCAATTGACAAGGCTATATTCTTTTCATAATATCCATTCCCTCTGTTTCCAGGGTCTTTACCTCCATGTCCAGGATCTAAAACAACCGTAAAATTATTATTGTTCTCTTGGGAATATAAAAAACTTGAGTTTAAAAAAAATAAACATAATACTGTTAAATTAACAACAAGCTTAATTAAATTTTTCATAATAAATTATCACTTGAAAAA
>PADT01000016.1 GCA_002700465.1 Flavobacteriaceae bacterium
ACTTCAATTGCTAAAGCTGTAGAAGATGCTAAAAAGAATTTAGTAAGAATAGCTTTGCATAATTCAACTCTTCCGCATGAACAAAAAGGTAAACATGGAGGGGCAAAGGTTTTTATAAAACCTGCATCCCAAGGTACTGGAGTTATTGCTGGAGGAGCGGTTAGAGCAGTATTAGAATCTTTAGGCGTTCAAGATGTTCTTTCTAAATCTCAAGGATCGTCTAATCCTCACAATGTTGTGAAAGCAACTTTTGATGCATTACTTAGACTTAGGAATGCAAATACTGTTGCTCAAGAAAGAGGAGTTTCATTAGAAAAAGTTTTTAACGGATAATTATGGCAAAAATTAAAATAAAAAAAGTTAGAAGTGAAATCAAAAGACCTGGAGATCAGAAAAAAACTCTTTTGGCATTAGGATTAAAGAAAATTGGTCAAGTTGTTGAACATGAGGATACTCCTAATATCATTGGAATGGTAAACAAGGTTAAACATTTAGTTTCTATCATTAAATAAAAAAGTATGAATTTAAATAATTTAAAACCAAAAGAAGGGTCCATACACACATCTAAAAAGAGAGTTGGTAGAGGCCAAGGTTCTGGAAAAGGTGGTACTGCGACAAGAGGACATAAAGGTGCTAAGTCAAGATCCGGTTATTCTAGAAAATTAGGTTTTGAGGGTGGTCAAATGCCATTACAAAGAAGAGTTCCTAAGTTTGGATTTAATAATATTAACAGAGTAGAATACCAGCCTGTTAATCTTGAAGCTATTCAATTATTAATTGATAACAAAAAGGTTAAAAATTCAATGGATATTCAAAGTTTTATTGATAACGGTTTAGCTAACAAAAATGATTTAGTTAAAGTTTTAGGTTCAGGAAAAATTAGTTCATCTATTAAAATAACAGCTCACAAATTTTCTAAAAGTGCTGTAGCACAAATAGAAAAGAGTGGAGGAGAAGCAATAACTTTATAATTATTATGTACAGTTTTTTTGAAACATTAAAAAATATCTGGAAAATCGAAGAGCTAAAAAATAGAATTTTTATTACTCTATTTTTCTTAGCTATCTATAGATTAGGAGCTCAAGTAGTTCTTCCAGGCATCGATTCTGTCCAATTAGCTGAACTATCAAGTAGAACACAAGGTGGTGGATTATTAGGTATATTAAATGCTTTTACAGGTGGAGCCTTTGCTAATGCATCTGTTTTTGCACTTGGAATTATGCCATATATCTCCGCATCTATTGTTGTACAATTAATGGGTATTGCGGTACCATATCTACAAAAACTTCAAAAGGAAGGCGAAAGTGGTAGAAAAACTATTAACCAAATTACTAGATGGCTTACCATACTAATTTGTGTTGTTCAAGCTCCTGCATATTTATATAGTCTTGGTGCTCTTGGAGTTCCAGAAACCGCTTTTATACTTGGAAAGACTCCTGTTTTTGTTTTTTCCTCTGTTGTTATACTTGTTACTGGTTGTGTATTCGCAATGTGGTTAGGTGAGAAAATTACCGATAAAGGTATCGGTAATGGTATATCTTTACTTATTACTGTAGGTATTATTGCTTCTCTTCCTCAAGCATTCTTTCAAGAATTTACATCTAGAGTTACCCAAAGTAACGGAGGAGCCATTACAATTTTAATTGAACTGGTTATTTGGATAGTTGTGATTGCACTTTGTGTCCTATTGGTTAAGGCAGTTAGACAAGTTCCAGTACAATACGCTAGAAGAACTGCTTCGGGTGGATTTGATAAAAATCAAGCAAGTTCAAGACAATATATTCCTTTAAGATTAAATGCTTCAGGTGTTATGCCAATTATTTTTGCTCAAGCAATAATGTTTGCACCTGCATATGTAGGTCAGTTATTTGGTGATTCAAGTTTTGGGCAATGGCTTCAAACTTCTTTCTCAGATATGTTTGGTTTGTGGTATAATATTTTATTTGGATTTTTAATTATTGTATTTACATATTTTTATACAGCTATTACGGTTCCTACAAATAAAATGTCTGATGATTTAAAAAGAAGTGGTGGTTTTGTTCCTGGAATAAGACCTGGAGGTGAAACATCTGAATTTTTAGATAAAATAATGTCTTTAATAACATTCCCTGGCTCATTGTTTTTAGCAGCTGTTTCAGTATTACCTGCTATCATTGTTCAGATTATGGGTATGCAACAAGGTTGGGCTTTATTTTATGGTGGTACTTCCCTCCTGATTATGGTTGGAGTTGCTATTGATACAATTCAACAAATTAATGCCTATTTATTAAATAGACATTATGATGGTTTAATGAAAACTGGTAAAAAAAGAAAATTAGGATAATATGGCAAAACAAGCAGCTATAGAACAAGATGGTACTATTATAGAAGCTCTTTCTAACGCAATGTTTAGGGTTGAGTTACAAAATGGTCATGTTGTTACTGCACATATTTCTGGTAAAATGAGAATGCATTATATAAAATTATTACCTGGTGATAAGGTTAAATTAGAAATGAGTCCTTACGATTTAACTAAAGCTAGAATAACATATAGACAATAAATTATGAAAGTTAGAGCATCAGTAAAAAAAAGAAGTCCCGAATGCAAAATTGTAAGAAGAAAGGGGAGACTTTATGTGATTAATAAAAAGAATCCTAGATTCAAACAAAGACAAGGATAAATTATGGCAAGAATTTCAGGGGTAGATATACCCAAACAAAAACGTGGAGTAATAGCTTTAACCTATATATTTGGTATAGGAAAATCTAGAGCTAAGAAAATTTTAGAATCAGCTAAAGTTAGTGAAGACAAAAAAGTTTCTGATTGGAACGATGACGATACTGCTAAAGTTAGAGAAGCTGTTGGTAGCTTTAAAATTGAGGGAGAGCTCAGATCTGAAAATCAAATCAATATCAAAAGATTAATGGATATTGGTTGTTACAGAGGAATTAGACATAGATCTGGTTTACCCCTTAGAGGACAAAGAACTAAAAATAATTCAAGAACAAGAAAAGGTAAAAGAAAAACAGTTGCAAATAAAAAGAAAGTAACTAAATAATATTTATTATGGCTAAATCAGTATCCAAAAAAAGAAAAGTAATAGTTGACTCGTTTGGTGAAGCTCATATTAATGCTTCATTTAATAATATTATTATTTCATTAACTAATAAGAAAGGTGAAGTTATCTCTTGGTCCTCTGCAGGTAAAATGGGCTTTAGAGGTTCTAAGAAAAACACTCCTTATGCAGCTCAATTAGCTGCTGAAGAAGCTGTTAAGGTTGCTCACGATGCAGGAATGAGAAAAGCTAAGGTTTATGTAAAAGGTCCTGGAAATGGTAGAGAATCTGCAATTAGAACTATACATAACAATGGAATTGAAGTTACAGAAATATATGATGTAACTCCAATGCCGCATAACGGGTGTAGACCACCTAAAAGAAGAAGAGTATAAAAATAATATTAATAATACATTTTTGTCGAAGGACAGACCTTAATTCACAAAAATTAAAAAAACAATAATATGGCAAGATATACCGGTCCTAAAACCAAAATTGCAAGAAAATTTGGAGAACCAATTTTCGGAGAAGACAAGTCTTTTGAAAAGAAAAATTATCCTCCAGGACAACACGGAAACAATAGAAGACGTGGAAAAAAGTCTGAATACGCTATTCAGTTGATGGAAAAACAAAAAGCTAAATATACTTATGGTATCCTTGAACGTCAGTTTAGAAACTTATTTAAAAAGGCAAATCAAAGTAAAGGAGTAACAGGTGAAGTTTTACTTCAATTGTGTGAGTCTAGATTAGACAATATTGTGTATAGACTAGGAATTGCATCTTCAAGAAGTGCAGCTAGACAATTAGTTAGCCATAGACACATAACTGTAGATGGAGTACTTTGTAATATTCCATCCAGAACAATAAAAGCCGGAGAAGTTATAGGCGTTCGTGAAAAATCAAAAACTATTTCTTCAATAGAAAATGCATTATCTAATAATTCATCTGTTTACGAATGGATGTCATGGAATAGTGATAGAATGGAAGGTGCTTTTGTTTCCATTCCAGAAAGAACACAAATTCCAGAAAACATTAAAGAACAATTAATCGTCGAATTATATTCGAAATAAAAAAACATTTTAATTATGCCAGTATTTAATTTTCAAAAACCAGACAAAGTTATAATGATTGATTCATCTGAATTCGAAGGTAAATTCGAATTTAGACCTCTAGAACCAGGATATGGTTTGACTGTAGGTAACGCTTTGAGAAGAGTTTTGTTATCTTCTCTTGAAGGCTTTGCTTTTACATCTGTAAAAATAGAAAATATTGATCATGAATTTTCATCTCTTCCAGGAATTGTTGAAGATGTTACAGAAATAATTCTAAACTTAAAACAAGTTTGTTTAAAAAGACAAATTGATACTGTTGAGAATGAAAACGTAACTGTTTCTATATTAGGTCAAGAACAAATCTTAGCTGGTGATTTACAAAAATATATTTCAGGCTTTCAGGTCTTAAATCCGGATTTAGTTATTTGTAACCTAGAAAAAAATGTAAGTTTTAATTTAGAACTTACTATTGAAAAAGGTAGAGGATATGTGCCTGCTGAAGAAAATAAAAAGGTTGGAGCTCCAATAGGAACTATTTTTATGGATTCTATTTTCACTCCAATTAAAAATGTGAAGTACACAATTGAAAATTTCAGGGTAGAGCAAAAAACTGATTACGAAAAATTAATCTTTGAAATTATAACAGATGGCTCAATTCATCCAAAAGATGCTTTGACAGAAGGAGCGAAAACTTTAATTCACCACTTTATGTTATTTTCTGATGAAAGAATTACCCTTGAGGCTGATGAGATTGCTCAAACTGAAACTTATGATGAGGAATCTTTACATATGAGACAGCTTTTAAAGACTAGATTAATTGATATGGATCTTTCCGTTAGAGCTTTAAACTGTTTAAAAGCTGCTGAAGTTGATACTTTAGGAGACTTAGTATCATTCAACAAAAGTGACTTAATGAAATTTAGAAACTTTGGAAAAAAATCACTTACAGAATTAGAAGAATTGGTTATTGTTAAAGGCCTTAATTTCGGAATGGATTTGTCTAAATATAAATTAGACAAAGAATAATTAAATATTATGAGACACGGAAAAAAGATAGCACATTTAGGAAGAAAAACTCCTCATAGAAAATACATGTTAGCTAACATGGCTTGTTCCTTGATTGAACATAAATCTATTAATACTACAGTTGCTAAAGCTAAAGCTTTAAAAAAATATATAGAACCTTTGATTACTAAATCAAAATCTGATTCAACTCACAATAGAAGAATCGTTTTTAGTTATTTAAAAAACAAGTATGCTGTTACTGAATTATTTAGAGATATTTCTGTAAAAATTGGTGATAGACCAGGTGGTTATACTAGAATTATTAAACTAGGAAATAGACTTGGTGACAATGCTAGTATGGCAATGATTGAATTAGTTGATTATAATACTATTTATAATTCTGGAACGGATTCTGCTAAGAAAACTAGAAGGAGAAAAAAGTCTTCTAAAAAATCTAATGTTATTGTTGAAGAGTCACCAGCTCCAGTTGTTGAAGAATCAGCGGCTCCGGTTGTTGAAGAATCAGCTGTTCCAGTTGTTGAAGAATCAGCGGCTCCGGGTGTTGAAGAATCAACGGCTCCGGGTGTTGAAGAATCAACTCATGAAATTAAAAATAATGAAACAAATCAGTTAGAATCTGATAAAAAAGAAACTGATTCATAAAAAAATTATATTATTTATAATTTTTATCAATTATAAGGGATAAACATTCTGTTTATCTCTTTTTTTGTATTATTTTTGAAAACCATGAAAAACAATAAAAAATTAGAAAAAGCATTTATTCTTCTTGATGATGGCACTGTTTTTTTTGGTAAAGCACTTGGAGTTAAAGGTTCAGCTTTTGGAGAATTGTGTTTTAACACAGGGATGACTGGTTATCAAGAAATTTTTACTGACCCCTCATATTATGGTCAGCTAATGGTAACTACTAATGCACATATTGGAAATTATGGAGTTAGTGATTTAGATATAGAATCTAATTCACCCAAAATTGCTGGTTTAATTTGTAAAAATTTTAATAATAATTTTTCAAGACCGGCTGCTGATAATTCTTTACAGAATTTATTTGTTGAACATAATATCGTAGCTATTTCGGATGTAGATACAAGAGCCTTAGTTTCACATATTCGTGATTATGGAGCCATGAACGCAGTGATTTCTACTGATATTAATTCTATTGATTCTTTAAAATTAGATTTATCAAAAACTCCTTCAATGAAGGGACTTGAATTAGCTTCCAAAGTTTCAACTAAGGAACCTTATTTTTTTGGAAATCCCGATTCAAATATTAAAATAGCAGCTTTAGATCTTGGAATAAAATTAAATATTTTAAGAAATTTGTCGAAAAGAGGTGCATATATCAAAGTGTTTCCTTATGATTCTTCTATAAAGGATTTATCAAGTTGGAACCCTGATGGATATTTTATTTCAAATGGCCCTGGAGATCCAGAACCATTATCATCAGCCATAAACCTAGCTAAAGAAGTTTTAAGTCTAAACATGCCATTATTTGGAATTTGTCTAGGACATCAAGTAATTGCTCTTGCAAATGGAATTTCTACGTATAAAATGCACAATGGACACAGAGGAATTAATCACCCCGTAATTAATTTAAACACAGGTAAAGGTGAAATAACTTCTCAAAATCATGGTTTTGCAATAAATAAAATTGAAGCAGAACAAAATAAAAATGTAGAAATAACACATTTACATTTAAATGATAATACTATTGCAGGTATAAGTATAAAAAATAAGAACTGTTTTTCTGTCCAATATCATCCTGAGGCTAGTCCCGGTCCTCACGATTCAAATTATCTTTTTGATCAATTTATTGATCTAATAAAATCTAATATTAATGAGTAAAATAATTAAAGTTAAAGCTAGACAAATTTTTGATTCTAGAGGAAACCCAACTGTTGAGGTAGATATTATTACTGAAGATGGCGTCTTAGGCAGAGCAGCTGTTCCCTCTGGTGCATCCACTGGAGAACATGAAGCAGTAGAATTAAGAGACGGAGGGAATAACTACATGGGTAAAGGTGTTTTAAAGGCTGTTTCTAATGTTAACAATATTATTTCTAAGGAAATTATAGGATTATCTGTTTTCGATCAAGAATCTATTGATGGTTTAATGATTAGAATTGATGGCACTCATAATAAAGCTAACTTAGGAGCTAACGCCATACTTGGTGTTTCTTTAGCTTTAGCAAAAGCGGCTAGTAATACTAAAGGTATTTCCTTACATAATTATATTTCAAGTAATAAAAGCACTACTCTTCCTGTTCCAATGATGAATATTATAAATGGAGGTTCACATTCGGATGCACCCATAGCTTTTCAAGAATTCATGATTATGCCTGTTGAAGCTGAAAGCTTTACACATGCGATGCAAATTGGTTCAGAAATTTTTCATAATCTAAAAAAGATTCTTTCCGATAGAGGATTGACAACTTCTGTAGGTGATGAAGGTGGATTTGCTCCAAAACTGGAAGGTACTGAAGACGCATTAAATACAATTATTAATGCTATTGATATGGCTGGCTATAAAGCTGGAACACAAGTTATGATAGCTTTGGATTGTGCTTCATCTGAGTTTTATGAAAATGGTGTGTATGATTATTCAATTTTTGAAGGAAACGATGGGAAAGTTTTAAATTCAAAACAACAAGCTGAATATTTAGCTGAACTTTCATCCAAATATCCAATTATTTCTATTGAAGATGGAATGGATGAAAATGATTGGGATGGTTGGGCACACTTAACTAAAATTTGTGGAGAAAGAGTTCAAATAGTTGGAGATGATCTTTTTGTTACTAACGTCGAAAGATTAAGTAATGGTATAGAAAACAATATAGCCAATTCTATTCTAATAAAAGTTAATCAGATTGGAACCCTTACTGAGACAATTAAAGCTGTAAAAATGGCTCATAACGCGGGCTTCACAAGTGTAATGTCTCATAGGTCTGGTGAAACAGAAGATAATACTATCGCTGACTTAGCAGTAGGATTATCTACAGGGCAAATTAAAACCGGTTCAGCATCAAGGAGTGATAGAATTGCAAAATATAATCAATTATTAAGAATTGAAGAAGAGTTAGGAGAGAAAGCATATTATCCTAAAAAAGAAGCTTTTAATGTTAATTTTTAATAGTTATATTAAATATAAATTAGTGTAAGTAATGAAAAACAAAGCAACTGTTAGTATTAATAATAAAACTCATGATCTTGATTTAATAACTGGATCTGAGAATGAAGTTGCTTTAGATATTAGTAAACTAAGATCGAATGCTAATTTAATTACACTTGATGCAGGGTTTAAAAATACAGGTTCTTGCCAAAGTGCTATTACTTTTTTAGATGGTGAAAAAGGTATTTTAAGATATAGAGGTTATTCAATTGAAGAATTAGCAAATAAAGCAGATTTTTTAGAGGTTGCATACTTGTTAATATTTGGTGAATTGCCTACTAAGAAACAATTAACAAAATTTTCTAATGATATAAAAGAAAGATCAATAATTGATGAAGACTTAAGGATCATATTAAATAGTTTTCCAAAATCTGCTCATCCTATGGGTATTCTTTCTTCTTTAACAAGTGGATTAGTAGCTTTTGATCCTTCTGCAGTTGATATAAATGATGAGGACGACATGTATGATGCAATTCTAAATGTATTGGCTAAAATTCCCGTTTTAGCAGCATGGGTATACAGAAGAAGAAAAGGTTTGCCCCTAGAGTATGGAGACACTTCTTTAGGTTATGTTGAAAACATTGCTAAAATGATGTTTCAACGTCCAAATAAAGAATATGTTCAAAATGAAACTGTGGTTAATGCATTAAATAAATTATTGATTTTACATGCTGATCATGAACAAAATTGTTCTACTTCTACTGTTAGAATAGTTGGCTCATCTTACGCAGGATTATTTGCATCTGTTTCTGCTGGAATATCAGCTTTATGGGGTAGGTTACATGGAGGAGCTAATCAAGCTGTAATAGAAATGCTTGAAGCAATAAATGAAGATGGTGGAGATACGAAGAAATTTATGTCTAAAGCTAAAGACAAGTCTGACCCATTTAGACTTATGGGTTTTGGCCACAGAGTTTATAAAAATTTTGATCCAAGAGCTAAAATCATTAAAGTTGCTGCTGATGAAGTTCTTAAAGATTTAGGAATCGATGATCCAATTTTAGATATCGCAAAAGGGCTAGAAAAAGAAGCTTTAGAAGACCAGTATTTCGTTGATAGAAAACTTTATCCGAATGTTGATTTTTACTCAGGAATAATTTATAAAGCATTAGATATACCAGCTGAAATGTTTACTGTTATGTTTGCTATTGGAAGATTGCCAGGTTGGGTAGCTCATTGGAGAGAAATGAGATTAAGAAATGAACCTATTGGAAGACCTAGACAAGTTTATATCGGTGAAAATCAAAGATCTTTTACTGATATAGAATCAAGATAAACTTTTATTTTTTTAATTATGGAATTTTTAGTTAGTGGTGAAACTTCTAGACTAAGATCAGTAATTATAGGTATTGCCAATAGTTCTGGTAATATCCCTGTTTTAAGTGAGCTTTACGACCCAAAATCAATAGAAAATTTGAAAAAGGGAACATATCCCCTGGAAACAGATATGATCAAAGAATTAGAAAATTTTGTTGGCGTATTGAAAAAATATGATGTTGAGGTTTTTAGACCTAGATTAATAAAAGATTATAATCAAATTTTTACAAGAGATATAGGATTTGTTATTGATAATTTTTTTTTTTAAATCAAATATCCTTCCTAAAAGAGCTAAAGAATTCGAAGGAATAAGTTCTATTCTTTCTGGTTTTCATAATAAAATAGTTACTATGCCACAAGATCTTCATATTGAAGGTGGAGATGTACTATATCAATCTAATACTATTTTTGTTGGTTATTATGACTTCGATGATTACAGTGATTTATTTACTGCTAGAACAAATAAAGTTGCACTTGATTATTTTATTAAATTTTTTCCAGAAAAAAAAGTAAAAGGATTTCATTTAAATAAATCATTAACTAACGCAAAAAAAAATATACTTCATTTAGATTGTTGTTTACAAATTATTGCTAAAAATAAAGCTATAATACACCCTGAAGCATTTACATATAAGGAAGATTATTTATGGTTAATAGATTTTTTTGGCAAACATAATGTTTTTGAAATTTCTGAAAATGAAATGTATGATATGACAAGTAATATTTTGTCAGTTAATAATGAAACAGTTATCTCTCAACCGAAATTTATAAGATTAAATAACTGGTTAAAAAATCATGATATAGTTGTTGAAGAAGTTGATTTGTCAGAAGTTTCTAAACAAGAAGGACTTTTTAGATGTTCATCTTTACCCTTAATTAGATATGATGAATAATATTCACTCAATTTTAATGGTAAGACCCTCAAGTTTTAGAATGAATTCACAAACAGCATCAAACAACTATTTTCAAAAAAACACTCACTTAAATGATGCGCAAGTTTTAAAGAAAGCATGTCTTGAATTTGACAACCTGGTTAGTTTATTACTTTCAAATGGAATTCCAGTAAATGTGTTTCAAGATGATTTAATAAATGATACACCTGACTCCATTTTTCCAAACAATTGGATAAGTTTTCACTCAAATAAAAGAATAGCAGTATACCCAATGTATGCTCACAATAGAAGACTTGAACGAAATTATAAAATCATAAAATTTATTGAAAATTTGGGAATTAAAATTGATTTTATTAATGATTACAGTGATGCTGAAAATCATAATTTATTTCTTGAAGGAACAGGAAGTATGGTGTTGGATAGATTAAATAAAAAATCCTATTGTTCATTGTCTGAAAGAACATCAGAGAGTTTAATTGAGGAGTTTTGTGATGAATTTAATTATATGCCAATTATTTTTAAGTCTTATCAAAGTATAGATAAAAAAAGAAAATTGATTTATCATACTAACGTAATGATGTGTATAGCAAATAAATATTCTATAATCTGTTTAGATTCTGTTGACTCTAAAATTGACAAGCAAATTCTTTTAAAAAGCTTAAAAGATGATAATAAAGAAATAATTGAGATTAGCGAAAATCAATTAAATTCTTTTGCTGGTAATATGATAGAGTTGGTTTTTGAAAATAACAGTTTTCTTGTTATGAGTAGTCATGCTTATAAATCTCTAACTAAAAATCAAATTAATAAAATAGAAAAATTCTCAAAAATTATTCATTCTAATGTTGAAACAATAGAAAATTGTGGTGGGGGAAGTGTTAGGTGTATGATAGCAGAAGTGTTTAATTAGTTGATTTAAATTTATTTATCTTTTTTATGAACTCATGTTCATTTTTCTTTTTTGCCAATATTTTAATAAAATATTCATCGATATATATTGAATATACATTAGATTGCCCTTTAAATAATTTCAGTTTATAAAACGGAATTATTAAAGCATAAGTTTCTAATAATGACCTAAAACTTACTATAATTCCTTTTGGCCTTAATTCAATATTACATTGGTTAGTATTATTATCTAAATTTAATAGGTTAGTGATTATTGAATCTGTTTGTGATATGATGTATTTTGGAGAACCAACACCTCTAAGTTTAATTCTTTCAAATATTGTAAAAGGATTCCCTAATACATCATTGATTTCAGATTTGATTTTAGAATTATTGTAAGAAACGTTTTTTAACACTTAACCATATTATTAATTTCAAATATAAACCAATCAAAAAAATAATTTATTCATTTTATAATTATATTTACTCCAAATTAAATTAATGGATATTAATACAATTTTACAGTCTAAACTTTCAGAATATCTTAAATTAAAGTATGATATTGATTTTAATGATTTTGAAATTCAACTTACTAAAAAAGATTTTGAAGGAGACTTGACAATTGTTATTTTTCCGTTAGTAAAAATTTTAAGACAAAGTCCTGCTAATCTAGGTAACGAATTTGGTTCTTTTATAGTTAATAATTCTAAATATGTTACAGGATTTAATGTTATTCAAGGGTTTTTAAACCTTTCTATTTCATCATTTTATTATTTAGAATTTTTAAATAACTGTTTAACTGATAATAATTTTGGATTTATAACTCCAAAAAAAAACAGTCCCTTATATTTAGTAGAGTACTCATCTCCAAATACTAATAAGCCCCTTCATCTAGGTCATATTAGAAATATTTTACTTGGATATTCAATGTCTAAGATTTTAGAGGCTTCTGGTAAAAGAGTCAATAAAACTCAAATTATAAATGACAGGGGAATACATATTTGTAAATCAATTATTGCTTGGTTAAAATTTGGAGAAAACAAAACACCTTATGATGTAAACCAAAAAGGTGACTTTTTTGTTGGAACATATTATGTTTTATTTGATAAAATTTACAAAAGAGAAATTAAGGAATTAATTAATAGTGGTTTTTCAAAAATAGAAGCTGAACAAAAATCTCCAATTTTTATTGAAGCCAAAGAACTGTTAAGAAAATGGGAAGCTGGTGATAAAGAGATTATTAATGTTTGGAAATTAATGAACGGATGGGTTTATGATGGTTTTAATAAAACTTATAATGACCTAGGAGTTAATTTTGACTCATTATATTATGAAAGTGACACTTATCTTATAGGAAAGGAAATTATTAATCATGGGCTAGAAAAACAGATTTTTTATAAAAAAGATGACGATTCTGTTTGGATTGATTTATCGGATGAGGGTCTTGATGAAAAGCTATTGTTAAGATCAGATGGCACCTCTGTTTATATGACTCAAGATTTAGGTACAGCTTATAAAAGATATAAGGATAATCCTGAAATGAAAGGATTGATTTATACTGTAGGAAATGAACAAGACTACCATTTTAATGTTTTGTTTAAGATTTTAAAAAAACTTGGATTTAAATGGTCAAATCATTTATTTCATTTAAGTTATGGGATGGTTGATTTGCCCTCTGGAAAGATGAAAAGTCGAGAAGGTACAGTTGTGGATGCAGATGAACTAATTTCAGAAATGGTAAACAATGCTTCTAAATTATCTAGTGACCTTGGAAAGCTTGATGGATTGAGTATTGATGATAAAAATGCACTAAATCATACTATTGGTCTTGGAGCGTTAAAATATTACATACTTAAAGTTGATCCAAAAAAAAGAATTTTATTTGATCCGAATGATTCTATTGACTTTAATGGAAATACCGGACCTTTTATTCAATATACATACGCAAGGATTCAATCTCTTTTAAGTAAGGAAACTTTTGAAAATCATTCCTTAAATGAGGATTTAGACATAAATACAAAAGAGAAACAAATTTTAAAATTATTAACTCAATATCCAGACTTAATAAAATCCTCTGCAGATAATTTAAATCCAGCTTTAATTGCAAATTTCACATACGAATTAGTTAAAGCTTTTAATTCTTATTATCAAACAACTAAAATTTCAAAAATTGAAAATAATGAAGTCAAGTTATTCCGTTTAAGCTTAAGTTATAAAGTAGGTTTAATTATTAAATCTTCAATGCTATTATTAGGAATAAAAGTTCCTGACAAAATGTAATTTAATAAAAATATAATGTTTAATAATTTAACAGATAAGCTTAACTCAGCCTTAAAAATTTTAAAAGGACAAGGAAAAATAACTGAAATTAATGTTGCAGAAACGTTAAAGGAAGTTAGAAGGGCTTTACTTGAGGCCGATGTAAACTTTAAAACAGCAAAAGAATTCTCAATTAATGTTAAAAATAAAGCTATTGGGCAAAATGTTTTAAGTACTGTTAATCCTGGGCAACTAATGGTTAAAATTGTTAAGGATGAATTAACTCAACTAATGGGTGGAAATGCGGAAGGAATTAATCTCTCCAATTCATTTACGGTTATTTTAATGTCTGGTTTGCAAGGTTCAGGAAAAACTACTTTTTCTGGAAAATTATCAAAATATTTAAAAACTAAAAAAAACAAAAATCCTTTGTTAGTAGCTTGTGATGTGTATAGACCTGCCGCAATTGAACAATTAAAAATTCTTGGAGAACAAATCGGTGTTGATGTTTATAGTGATGAATTGGAAAAAAATCCAGTAAAAATTGCTTCAGATTCAATTTCACATGCAAAAAAGAATGGACAAAATTTAGTTATAATAGACACTGCAGGAAGATTAGCTGTTGATGATCAAATGATGAATGAAATTAAAAACATTCATACTGCGGTTAAACCTCATGAAACTTTATTTGTTGTTGACTCAATGACTGGACAAGATGCTGTTAATACTGCTAAAACTTTCAATGATATATTAAATTTTGACGGAGTTATTTTAACAAAACTTGACGGTGATACGAGAGGAGGAGCAGCATTATCTATAAAATCAATAGTTAATAAGCCAATAAAATTTATTGGAACTGGGGAAAAAATGGATGCAATTGATGTTTTTCATCCTGAAAGAATGGCAGACCGAATACTTGGAATGGGTGATATTGTTTCATTAGTAGAAAAAGCACAAAATGTTTATGATGAAAAACAAGCACGAATTTTAAGTAAAAAAATTGCAAAAAGTCAGTTCGGTCTTGATGATTTTTTAGATCAAATAAAAAAAATCAAGCAAATGGGTGACATTAAAGATATGGTTGGAATGATTCCTGGTGCGAGTAAAGCCGTTGGAGATGCTGAGATTGATAATGATTCGTTTAAACATATAGAAGCTTTAATTTATTCAATGACACCAAAAGAGCGTTCAAATCCAAAAATTATTGATAATAGTAGAAAAAAACGAATATCAAAAGGAAGTGGATTAGAAGTTCAAGAACTTAATAAGCTTTTAAAACAATTTGAACAAATGTCAAAAATGATGAAAATGATGCAAAGTGGTGGGTCAAATAAGCTTATGCAAATGATGAAAGGAATGAAATAAATAATTAATTAATTATGAAAATTATAGACGGAAAAGAAATATCTAATCAAATTAAACTTGAAATTAAAAAAGAAGTTGATCAAATTATCTTAAAAGGACAAAGACCTCCTCATTTAGCAGCAGTTATTGTTGGAGAAGATGGAGCGAGTTTAACCTATGTAGGAAGTAAGGTTAGATCTTGTAGACAAGTTGGGTTTGAATCAACTTTAGTAAAACTTCAATCATCAATTAGTGAAGAAAAACTTATTGAAAAAATTAATTTATTAAATAGCGATAAAGAAATTGATGGTTTTATTGTTCAATTACCGTTACCAAAACATATAAACGAAGAGAATATTTTAATGGCTATTGATCCAAATAAAGATGTTGATGGCTTTCATCCAACGAATTTTGGAAAAATGGCATTAAATATGGAGACCTTTATTCCGGCTACACCCTTTGGAATAATGGAACTTTTAAAAAGATATAATATTGAAACATCTGGTAAACATACTGTTGTAATTGGTAGGAGCCATATAGTTGGTAGACCAATTAGTATTTTAATGAATAGTAAAGGAAAAGCCGGTGATTCTACAGTTACTGTGGTACATAGTAGAACCGTGAATTTAGAAAGTTACACTAAAAATGCAGATATCATTGTTTCTGCTCTTGGTATTCCAGAATTTGTAAAAAGTGATATGGTAAAGAGTGGGGTAGTTATAATAGATGTTGGAATAACTAGAGTCAAGGATGATAATTCAATTAAAGGTTACGTGATTAAAGGAGATGTAGATTTTGAGTCTATGAAATCTAAAGCAAGTTTTATAACCCCTGTGCCTGGTGGAGTAGGTCCTATGACAATAGCTATGTTATTAAAAAACACTTTGCTTTCTAGAAAAATTTCTATTTAGCAAATATTTGACTGGAATCTTTAAATGATTTGAATTCTAAAGCATTTCCTGACGGATCTTTAAAAAACATTGTAGATTGTTCACCAGTTAATCCTTGAAATCTTATATATGGTTCAATAATAAATTCGATTTTTCTTTTTTTTAGTTTTTCAGCAAATTCTTGAAAAACATTCCATTCTAGTATAACCCCAAAGTGAGGTATTGGTACATTTTTTCCGTCAACAGGATTAGATTTTATATTTTTAATATCATTATCTAAATGAATTACAAGTTGATGTCCAAAGAAGTCAAAATCAACCCAATGGTCACTACTTCTTCCTTCATTACATCCCAATATATCTTTATAAAAAGTTCTATTTTTTTCAAGATTATTAACAGGAATTGCCAGGTGAAATGGTGATAGTTTTTTCATGATTTATATTTTTAGTTCCATCCAATCATAAATCTTTTAATTTTACTTTCGGGTGGGATATTTATACTTTTAATAATTTGATCGGTACCCAATCTTAAATCTATTGGTAAATTTTGTTTATCAATAATAAAGTAAGCATCAATTTCATCTACATAAATAATTAAATTATTTATAGTATTCTGAATTGAATTTATTTTATGATTTTTTTCAATCATTCTAAATGTACTTTCAATATTTACTCCCTTGTTGGTTGTGAAAAGATTACTAACTATTTCAATAGTTTCAATAGTTTCATTATTATCATGTTGATTTCTAGGGGTTAGGGTAAGTAAATGATTTTTATTAGTGCTAAAAATTAAATATTTATCATCACCAGAAAACATATAATCTCCTTCGCCAATCCTTCTAACAATTGAGTCGTTTTTATATATTGAGTCTAGTTGTTGAACTATAATCTCTTTATTTAATTTTCCAATTTTTCCTTTTTCAATTTTATACTCATTGGATGAGCATCCAACAATAAAAATTAGTAATGGAATAAATAGATATTTCTTCATTTTTTAAATTTAATTAAATGTAATAATTACTTTAAACACAAATTGATTTTATCTTATATATTTGCCAAGTGAATTCAAATAATGAACAAGAATTAATTGACAAGGGACTTCTTCTTCCTTTGATGGAATCATTTTATACAATTCAGGGAGAAGGATATCATAAGGGTTCTGCAGCTTTTTTTATTAGATTGGGTGGTTGTGATGTTGGGTGCCATTGGTGTGATGTTAAAGAAAGTTGGGATCCTAAAATACATCCTCCTACAAGTATTGATGATATTGTTTTTAATGTTAAAAAGAGTTCTAATACTGTAGTTATTACAGGTGGGGAGCCCTTAATGTGGAATATGAGTCCAATAACTCGACTATTAAAAGACAATAATATTAACATTCACATTGAAACTTCAGGAGCATATAAATTTTCTGGAAATTGGGATTGGATTTGTCTGAGTCCAAAGAAAAATAAGAATCCTCTTAATGAAATATACTCAAAAGCAGATGAGCTAAAAATGATAATTTATAATTTAGACGATCTTAAATTTGCTGAAATTGAATCAAAAAAAGTTTCTAATAGTTGTTTGTTGTATCTTCAACCTGAGTGGAGTAAACGAGAAAAAATTATGCCAATTATTGTAGATTATGTTATGAGAAACCCTAAATGGAAAGTGTCTTTACAAACCCATAAGTATTTAAATATTCCTTAGTCGTATAATAAATATTTTACTCTGATATTATTAAATTTTTTCAGATCACTTTTCCAGCTTTTTTTAATCTGTTTTTCATTTTTACCCTCTATTATTTGTTTTTTTAAATCATATGTCCCTGCAAGTTTATTAAAGCTTTCTAAGAAAAAAGAAGTTTTATTTTTAGAATTATTGTAGGCTAATATTAACCATTTTAAGTTTATTTCATTTAGTTTTTCATATTTCCTTAAATCTAATCCATAGCACTTAGAATTAATGTGTTTAGGATATTTTGCGCCAGGCATCGACTTGGGTGTAAATGTAAAATCATAATTCTCCCAATTTGGATTTCCAATTACTTGAAATTGTAAATTTGTTCCACGGCCTACACTTACATTAGTACCTTCAAACAAACACAGACTAGGGTATAGGTTAATCGATTTGTGGTTTGGTAGATTTGGAGATGGTTTAACAGGAAGATTATAAGTGATATATCTGTTATAATTCTTCATTTGAATTATTTTTAAATCACATTTAACGTTACTTTCTAACCAACCTTCATTATTTATCATTAACGCATATTCTCCAATTGTCATTCCATGTACTATTGGAACTGGGTGCATGCCAATGAAACTTTTCAAATCCAATTTTCTTAAAGGTCCATCAACGTAATGACCATTTGGATTAGGTCTGTCAAAAACTATTAATTTAATATTATTTTCTGCAGCAGCTTCCATTACGTAATGAAGAGTAGATATATAAGTGTAAAATCTTGCTCCTACATCTTGAATGTCAAAAATTATAACATCTAATCCTTTTAGCTGTTTGTTTGTTGGTTTTTTATTTTTTCCATACAGGGAAATTATTTTAATTCCAGTTTTTGGATCAATATTATTATTAATTAATTCTCCCGCATCTGCTTCTCCTCTAAACCCGTGTTCTGGGGAAAAAATTCTTTTGATTCCAATTTTTAAGGAAATTAGTGAATCAACTGTATGAGTATATTTTCCTTTTTTATTTTCTATTAGGGATGTGTGATTTCCGACGAATCCTACGTTTAAATTAATTAAATCTTCAATATAATCGTTGGTTTGATTTGCTCCAATGCCATGATAGTTTATGTCTTGAGAAAAAGAAAAGTTACATAATACATTAAATATTAAAAAAAAAGTAATTTTATGTATTGCTAAATGTAATTTCATAGACATGAATTTTGAATCATATATGGCTAAAAGATTTATAAAATCAAAGCCATATAAAAATACCGTTTCATCTCCAATAATAAAAATATCAATATTATCAATTGTAATCGGTATTGTGATGATGATTATTTCTATATCATCAAGTGTTGGTTTACAGAAAACTATAGAATCTAAGGTTTCTTCTTTTTTTGGTCATGTATCAGTGTCAAACTTTGAGAATAACTCTTCTTTTTCATCAATAAACCCTTTGAACAGCGATTTTGATTATACTTTATTAAACACTAACTATAGTATTAAATATTTTGATAAAGTAGCTTATAAATCTGCTTTGATTATTAAAAATAATAGTTTTGAAGGGGTTGTTTTAAAAGGAATAGAGGCAGATTTTAATTGGGAAAATTTTTCAAACTATATTACAAAAGGAAGAGTACCTTCTTTTGAAAAGAATATATCAAATGAGGTGATAATTTCTGAAAATCTATCAAAAAAATTATTAATTAATTTAGATGATAAATTTAAAACTACTTTCTTTAAATCAAATTCAAGATCCGTTCCTAATGAGAGAATTTTTAAGGTTGTAGGAATTTATAGTTCTGGACTTATTGAATTTGATGAAACGTATTTTTTTGGAGATATAAGGCATATTCAAAAAATGAATAAGTGGAATAATGATGAGTTTGGAAGTGTCGAGATATTTCTAAAAAAATATTCTTACACTAATGATGTTTCTGTTGATTTATATAATCAAACATCAACTGAAACTAGTGTAATGTCAATTAATGAAAAGTTTCCAGAAATTTTTAATTGGATGTCTTTATTTGACTTTAATGTTTTATTAATAATAATCATTATGATTCTTGTAGGTGGTATCAATATGATTACGGCTCTTTTAGTTACTGTTTTAGAAAAAACAACAGTTATTGGTATTCTTAAAACTATTGGAGCTTCTAACAAATCAGTTAGATCTATATTTTTAATTAATGGAACTTATTTAATTGGTTTAGGCTTATTAATTGGAAATTTTATTGGTATTGGATTAATATTCTTTCAGAATCTTACAGGATTTATCAAATTAGATCCTCAAACTTACTATGTATCTGAGTTTCCATTTGATTTTAATTTTATATCACTTGTAATTTTGAATTTAGGAGTATTGTTTTTTTGTTTTTTGATGTTAATAATTCCATCCTATATTATTACTAGAATCTCTCCCTCTAGTTCAATTAGAACTAAATAAAGAAATTTACATTAATGTAATAAGCATGTATATTATTACATTTGCAAAGCTTTATGAATTATTATAAAAACATTTTAGAAACAATTGGGAATACCCCTCTTATTAAATTAAATAATTTAACAAAGAATATAGATGCTCTAGTTTTGGCAAAAGTTGAGTTCTTTAACCCTGGTAGTTCAATTAAAGATAGAATGGCTTTAAAAATGATTGAAGACGCTGAAAATGATGGTCGTTTGAAACCTGGATATACTATTGTTGAGGGAACCTCTGGGAATACAGGCATGGGCTTAGCATTAGCTGCTATAGTTAAAGGATATAAATTAATATGTGTCTCAACGGATAAACAATCAAAAGAAAAATTTGATGTTTTAAAAGCTGTGGGAGCTAAAGTTGTTGTTTGTCCAACGAACGTAAAGCCTGAAGATCCAAAATCTTACTATTCAACTGCAAAAAGAATCGGAGAAGAAACGCCTAATTCTTGGTATGTTAATCAATATGATAATCCTTCAAATTCACTTGCCCATTATGAGACTACAGGACCTGAAATATGGGACCAAACAGATGGTAAAATAACACATTTTGTAGTTGGAGTTGGTACTGGTGGAACAATTTCTGGTGTAGCGAAATTTTTAAAAGAAAAAAATCCACAAATTAAAATTTGGGGAATTGATACATACGGATCTGTTTTTAAAAAATATCATGAAACTGGAATTTTTGATCAAAATGAAATATACCCTTACATTACAGAGGGAATAGGTGAGGATATTTTACCTAAAAATGTAAATTTTGATTTAATAGATGGATTTGAAAAAGTAACTGATGAAGATGCTGCAATTTATACTAGAAAATTAGCTAAACAAGAAGGTATTTTTGCTGGTAACTCATGTGGAGCAGCTGTTAAAGGTGTCCTTCAATTAAAACATAATTTTAAAAAAAATGATGTTGTTGTAGTTTTACTTCATGATTCAGGAAGTCGATATATAGGAAAAATATATAATGATGAATGGATGAAAAAAAATGGTTTTAGCTTAGATTAATGAATGATTTTATTATTAATAATTGCTCAAATAAATTAGATAATAATCTTTCACATTCAATACTCAAAAATAGCAAATCTTATAAATTTCACACCAAGCAACATTACTACAATAAGACCCCACTTGTTCAATTAAATTCTTTATCTAATCATTTATGCCTGAACAACATCCATATTAAAGATGAATCAAATAGATTTGATTTAGATGCTTTTAAAGTTTTGGGTTCAACTTACGCACTTTATGAGATTTTAATAAAAAACTCTAACATTGATGTATTTTGTACGGCAACAGATGGTAATCATGGGAAAGGCTTAGCGTGGGCTGCTCAACAATTCAATAAAAAAGTAATTATTTTTGTACCAAGAGATACGTCAAAAAATAGAATTAAGGCTATTAAATCTTATAATGCGATTGTATATCAGCTTGATTTAAATTATGAAGAAACCTGTTTGTATGCATCTAACAAATGTGATGAAAATGGCTGGCAGTTGGTTCAAGATGCCTCATGGGAAAATTATGAAGAAATTCCATCTCTAATTATGTCTGGTTATTTAACTCATTTTAAGGAAATTGAGTTCCCAACTAATAGTAATTTTAAATCTAAATTTGATATAATTTTTTTACAATGTGGAGTTGGAAGTTGGGCTGCTTCTTGTATTTGGTATTATTTAAATCATTACAAGGAACATCGTCCAAAAATAGTTTTAGTTGAGCCTGAAGAATCGTGTGGTGTTTTTGAATCTTTTAAAAATGGTGATAGGATGACTCCCAATACTTCATTTAATACTATTATGGCTGGTTTGAACTGTGGAATTCCTTCCAAAAACGCTTGGGAAATTATTAAGATTGGATGTGATGCTGTTATTAAAATATCTGATGAAGAAGTTAAGAAAGCGATGAGACAATTATATAATCCAATCGGAAATGATATAAAAATAATTTCAGGGGAATCTGGTGCAGCTGGTTTAGCTGGATTAATTAAAGTTTTAGACTTTGAAAAATCTAATGATTTAAAAAAACATCTTAATTTAAATCAAGATTCAAAAATTCTTTTGTTTAATACTGAGGGTGCTACAGACCCAGATAATTTTAATAAAATTGTATCAAAATTTAATTAAATACATCTTTTGGAAATACTATGATACTTTCTTGATTATTAGTGCCAACGCTGGAAACTCCAAATAAAAAATTATCTATAACTATTCCATTTAAAGTAAATTCATTAGTATCACCAACAAACCTGCTGTTTTCCCAATAAGCTGAGGTGGTTTTTCTCCAATATATTTTATAACCTAATATTTTAGAGTTTTTTGGGTTTTCCCATTTAAGTTTAGTAGAAGGTTTTACTGCTCCTCCAATTTTTACATTTTTTGGTTCTTCAGGACTCCAACCTAAGCTTGCTAAATTTATTGCATTTACTGCTGTTAATTTTTTTGCATATTTGAAATTAACTCCAGAAATAACATCACCATATTCAATACCATTTTCAGTTCTAATATCTTGATGTTGTCTATTGTAATTTTCGTGAGCCTCCATTATTCTCACTCCAGCATATCCTAAATCATTAAATGGTCTGTGATGACCCCCTCTTCCAAATCTATCTAATCTGTATATCATCATTGGATTCATTTCTGGCATATACTTGCGAACAGTGTTATGAATATATCTTGCTAGTTGTCTTGAATTTCCATCAACTTCTCCACCATAAAACCTTCTTCTTTTAATAGAAACTTCTGATTCATTAGCTGGAGTGGGTTCAGAGAATATTCTAAAACTTAAATTATCAATTACTCCGTCTACACCTTCAATATTTCCAATCATATCATTATTTAATATTCCAATAATTTCCCAATTATTTTTTTTAGCGTAATTAGCTAATCCAGCACCCCCATATAGACCTTGTTCTTCTCCAGATAACCCTACGTATATAATACTATTATCAAATTTATACTTACTTAATACTCTTGCTGCTTCAATTACCCCAGCCATTCCGGAGGCATTATCATTTGCACCAGGTGAGAGTGAAGTGTAGTTGTTAGGATCACTGACTCTACTATCAATATCACCACTCATAATTATGTATCTGTTAGGATTTACTAATCCTCTTTGAATAGCAATTACATTATTAATCCAAACATCTTTGATTAACCTTCTTTTGTTTTTTATGAAATAATTTTTTTGATAAAAAACCTCTAAGCAATTATTGCAATTTGAGGAAATATCTTTAAAAGACTTCTTTATCCATCTTCTTGCTGCGCCAATTCCAGTTGTAATTGATAAAGTGTCACTTAATGTGTGCCTTGTTCCAAATGACACTAGTTTTTTAATATCACTTTCAATTCTATTTTCGGAAATTGAATCGATAATATTGTAATAATTTTCTTCGCTTTGCGAATAACACAATGAGGTAAAAATTAAAATAGGTATGATTTTGAAATAATTCATACCTAAATTTAATATAAAAACTTTTAATTTATTAAAAACAATATTTGTTTTCTTCTTTTAGTTTGTCTGCAATACTATTCTTTAATTTAATAACGTTTGGATATTCGTAATATTTTGTAAATCTTTTTAGCCCCATCAATAATCCTTTTTGTTCATCTCCTGAAGCAAAAGATACTATCACTTCTTTTCCTTTTGATTGTATAATATCCACAGCTTTATATAGATATAACTGAGTCATAGCAATTTGGTTAGTTTGAGTTTCTCTTCCAAGTCTATTACAATTTTTTTCAGTTCTTAGAAGTGCAGACTCTGTCATGTATATTTCAATTAGTATATCTGAAACTGCTAACAACATTTGTTGATGCTCTTCAAGTTTTTCTCCGAATTTTTTTATTCCAGCACCAGCCAACATTAAAAACACCTTTTTAAGATTTTTTAATATTAATTTTTCTTGAGCAAATAGTTTAGTTAAATCAGGCACTTCAAATGATGGAATTCCCATCAATTCATCAGCTACTTTAGTAGCAGGATTGATAAAATCAATATGACCTTTCATTCCTTTTTTGATTAGCATTCCAACGCTTAACATTCTATTTATTTCATTAGTACCCTCATATATTCTACCGATTCTACAATCTCTCCATGCACCTTCCATTGGGGTTTCTGCTGAAAAGCCCATCCCACCGAACACTTGAATACCTTCATCAGCAATATTCTGCATATCTTCACTTATAGCTACTTTTAACAGTGAACATTCTATAGCGTACTCTTCTACACCTTTAAGCTCTGATTCCTGAAAGCTATTACCACTTTCATGTCTAATCTTAATTCGATCCTCAATATCCTTAGCAGCTCTGTATGTTGCTGATTCACCAACGTAAGTATCTGTGGCCATTGTAGCAATTTTTTCTTTTATGGCTTCAAAATCAATAATTTTTGTATTAAATTGAATTCTTTCGCTTGCATATTGCACAGCATATGATGTCACTCTTTTTTGCGCATCTAAGCAAGCTGCTGCTAATTTTATTCTACCTACATTTAAAGAGTTTACTGCTATTTTAAAACCACTTCCTCTTTCTGAAAGCATATTTTCAACTGGTACTTTTGTTTCATTGAAAAATACTTGTCTAGTTGAAGATGAATGTATACCTAGTTTTTTTTCCTCATCACCCAACGTAATTCCATTATTAGATTCGTTAGGTACTATAAAACCTGTTATGTTCTTGTCATCATCAATTCTTGCAAAAACAATGAACAATTTTGCAAATCCAGCATTTGAAATCCACATTTTTTGACCTGTAATTTTATAATGAGTTCCATCCTCACTTAAAACTGCTTTTGTTTTTCCACTATTAGCATCTGATCCAGCACTTGGCTCAGTCAAACAATACGATCCAAATATTTCTCCACTGGCAAGTTGTGGAACAAACTTTTTATTTTGTTCTTTATTTCCATAAAGAACTATTGGCATTGTTCCAATTCCTGTATGTGCTCCAAATGCTGTTGATAAAGAACCTACAGCTCCTGAAATAGTTTCACATACTAACATTGTTGAAACAAATCCCATTCCCATACCTCCATACTCTTCCGGAACTGCTACGCCTAAAAAGCCTAGATCTCCAGCTTTTTTCATAATATCTTCAGTTAATTTATAATCTTTATTTTCAAATCTCTCACGATGAGGCATAACTTCTTTATCGATAAAATCTGAAACGGCTTGCTTCATCATTAGTTGTTCCTCAGAAAAATCCTCTGGTGAAAAGACATTTTCACATTCAGTTTCTTTAATTATAAATTCGCCTCCTCTAGTTATATTTTTTTCATTTGTACTCATAATAATATTTTAATTTAAAAATTCATAAATTCCTGCCGCTCCTTGCCCTGTTCCAACACACATGGTAACCATTCCATATTTTGATTTTCTATCTCTCATTTCGTTGAATAATTGAACCGATAATTTTGCTCCAGAACATCCTAGTGGATGACCGAGAGCGATAGCGCCTCCGTTAACATTGATTATTTCAGGATTTAAATTTAACTCCCTTATTACTGCTAATGATTGAGATGAAAAAGCTTCATTTAGTTCGATTAGTTCAATATCATCAATTTTCATTTTAGCTTGATTTAAAACTTTTGGAATAGCTTTAACTGGGCCTATACCCATTATTTTTGGAGGTACACCAGCAACTGCATAGTTAACAAGTCTAGCAATTGGTTCAACATTTAATTCTTTAACCATTTTTTCACTCATTATTAAAACAAATGCTGCACCGTCACTCATTTGAGAAGAGTTTCCTGCTGTTACACTACCATTCATGGTAAAAACTGGTCTAAGTTTATTTAAAACCTTAAGATTTGTATCTTTTCTAGGTCCTTCATCAGTATCAACAATATATTCTCTAAATGCCTTTTTACCATTTTCATCAAGAAATGTTTCCTTAACTTTTATTGGAACTATTTGAGATTTGAATTTACCATTTGAAATAGCATCTACTGCTTTTAAATGAGAATTTAATGCGAACTCATCTTGATCTTCTCTATTAACATTAAATTGTTGGGCAACTTGCTCAGCAGTTAAACCCATTCCCCAATAATAATCTTCTTTACCCTGTTGGGCAATAGCATAGTCAGGTACAGGTTTGTATCCTCCCATAGGAATAAAACTCATGCTTTCAACTCCTCCAGCTATTATACATTCAGCCATTCCAGATTTAATTTTTGCAGACGCCATTGCTATAGTTTCTAAGCCTGATGCACAATACCTATTAACCGTAACACCAGGAACATCTTCAACTTTTAATCCCATTAAAGAAATTACTCTACCTATATTTAGACCTTGTTCTGCTTCAGGTGTTGCATTTCCGACTATTACATCATCAATTCTAGTTTTATCAAGTTCAGGAATTTCGCCCATCATATGATTTATTGTTTCTGACGCGAGTTCATCAGGTCTTTTGAATCTAAATAATCCTTTTGGCGCTTTTCCAACAGCTGTTCTATAAGCTTTAACTATATATGCTTCTTTCATAATTTAATTTCTTAAAGGTTTACCTGTTTTTAATATATGCTGTATTCTTTCTAGTGTTTTTCTTTCAGAACAAAGAGAAAGAAAAGCTTCTCTTTCTAAGTCTAATAAATATTGTTCATTTACAAATGTCGCTTTTGATAAATCTCCTCCGCTAATAACATATGCAATTTTATTAGCAATTTTTTGATCATGTTCAGAAATATATTTTCCGGCTTTCATTGTGTCAGTACCAACCATGAACATTCCTAACGCCTGTTTTCCCAAAACTTTAATATTTTTTTCACTGCAAGGTGGTAAATAACCATAGTCTGACATTAAAATTGCTTGCTTTTTAGCTATTGAAATTTGATGATTTTTATTCATTATTATAGTATCATTATTTGGCTCTAAATAGCCTAAATCAATTGCTTCATGAGCAGAGGTAGATGTTTTAGCCATTCCAATATTTAAAAAATATTCCTGCAGAACATTAAGTTCAACATCATTTTTACTAAATTTTCTTGAAGCTCTTAGTGCCATTTCTTTACAACCGCCTCCACCAGGGATTAGTCCAGCACCCACTTCAACTAAACCAATATAACTTTCACTGTAAACTACCGCTTTATCACAATGCATTGTTACTTCACAACCTCCTCCTAATGTAAGTCCGTGAGGAGCTGCAATTACAGGAATATTAGAATATCTTAATTTCATCATACTGTCTTGAAAGTATTTTATTGCTAAATTAATTTCATCATATTCTTGTTCGGCAGCTGCCATAAATATCGCTCCTAAATTTGCTCCTGCAGAAAAATGAGATCCTTCATTTCCAATAACAATTCCTCTGTGATTTTTCTCGGCTAAATCAACAGCTTTATTTAAACCCATTAATACTCCTTGTCCAAGGGTATTCATTTTAGTTCTAAATTCTATATTCAACACACCATCTCCTAAATCTTTAATTATCGAATCATTATTTTCCCAAACGATTGAGCTTTTATTTAAATTATTAAGAATTATTAAAGAATCTTGACCTGGTTTAATAAGAAAAGATTTAGAGTTCAAATCATAATAATTTATTTTACCATTTTCAATTTTATAAAAACAGTCAATATTGTTATTTATCATTTCAGAAACCCATTTGGCTGGTTTAAGCCCTAAAGATTCCATTATTTCAACTCCTTTTTTTATACCAATTGAATTCCAAATTTGAAAAGGCCCGTTTTTCCATCCAAACCCTGCTCTTAATGCATCATCAATTCTATATAGTTCATCTGAGATTTCAGGAATTCTATTTTGAATGTATGAAAACATTGTACCAAAATTGAATCTGTAAAACTCTCCTGCTTTGTCAGTTCCATTAACCAATATTGAAAACCTATCAATAACTTTAGTAATTTTTTTAGCACTATTTAAAGTGTCAAATGATACTTTTTTTACAGGTGAATATTCTAAAGTTTTTAAATCTAAAGAAAGAATAGTTGATTTTCCATTTTCATCTTTAACTCTTTTATAAAACCCACCATCAGTTTTAGAACCAAGCCAGTTATTTTCTAACATTTTATAAATGTAATCTGGAAGCTTAAAAGTTTCTCTAAACTCGTCATTTGGACAATTATCATAAATACCAGTTGCAACATTTACAGTTGTATCTAAGCCAACTACATCACTTGTTCTGAAAGTAGCAGATTTTGGACTTCCAATAATCGGTCCAGTTAACTTATCTATTTCTTCAATTGTCAAATTTAATTTTTCAACATTATTTAAAATATTTACCATTCCAAAAGTTCCAATTCTATTTCCTATGAACCCAGGTGTATCTTTAGCTAAAACAGAATCTTTTCCAAGAAATCTTTCTCCAAAATCGTTTAAAAATTCAATTGTTTTTGGTTCGCAATCAGGACCTGGAATAATTTCAAATAATTTTAAGTATCGTGGTGGATTAAAAAAATGAGTTACTGCAAAATTCTTTCTAAAGTCTTCAGATCTTCCTTCATTCATTTGCTTAATAGGAATCCCTGAAGTATTTGAAGTTATAAGTGTTCCTTTTGTTCTGTGCTCTTCAATTTGATTAAACACAATTTGCTTAATATTTAATTTTTCAGTTACTACTTCAATAATCCAATCTACTTTACTTATTTTATGTAAATCATCAGTAAGATTACCTAGTTCAATTCTACTGGCAAAATTTCTATGATACAGTGGAGCAGGTTTTGACTTGATACACCTTTGAAACATTTCATTTACTATTCTGTTCTTGACTTTTTTGTTGTCAAGTGAAAGACCAAGTTTCTCTTCTTTTTCGTTTAATTTATTTGGAGCTATGTCAAGAAGCAAAACATTAATTCCAATATTTGCGAAATGACACGCTATACCAGATCCCATAACACCAGATCCAATTACTGCAACATTTTTAATATTTCTTTTCATTTTCGTTCTTTAGTGAGTTAAAAATTGAATATTTTTTTATTTTTAATTAGAGTATTAATTTTTTCAATTGTATTATGAAAATTTTCAAAAGCTTCATCTCCAATCTCGTCTTTAATAGCTTGATTGAATTTTAAAACAGCTACCCTTGAAGCATCTCTATTAACCTTACCTCTTTCAGTTAAATAAATAAGTACACTTCTTCCATCATCAGGATTACCTTTTCTTTCAATTAATTTCTTTTCTTCAAGAGATTTAAGTGTTCTAGATAAACTAGTTGCTTCCATTCCCATTTTTGGACCTAATGAAGTCGAAGGGGTGCCTTTTTTAGGATCTATACTTAAAAGAGTAAAGCCAGTAGCCATTGTGGAATCATATTTGGAGGCTTCTTCATTATACATCCTTGCAATTGCTTGCCACGTTGATCTTAAAAGATGGTCTATGGTTTTTTTCTCCATTTGACCAAATTTAATAAAAAAATACTATGCACGCATAGTATTTTTTTATTTTTTTTAAATATTCTTATTTATCCAGTTTTTTGCACTTTCAAATGCTATAATCCAAGGAGAAACTTCGTCTTTTCTGTTGTTTGGGTAGTAGGGCCAATTCCAAGGGAAAGTTGATCTTTCCAAATGGGGCATCATTGCTATGTGTCTTCCGTTAGAACTGCTAATTATTGCTGTATTATAGTCCGAGCCATTTGGATTAGCAGGGTAGGAGCTATATCCATATTTTCCTATTATATTATAATTTGTTTCTTTATATGGAAGTTTAAATTTTCCTTCACCGTGTGCTGACCAAATACCTAGTTTTGAACCAGATAAATCTTTAAACATTATTGAATCATTTTTTTGTATTTCAACAGATGAAAAAATACATTCAAATTTATTAGAATCATTGTGATCCATTTTAGGTTTTATCTCGTGCTCAGGGTGAAGCAACCCAAGTTCTACAAATAATTGACATCCATTACAAACTCCTAACGATAATGTGTTATCTCTTGTGTAAAAATTCATTAAACTTTGTTTAGCTTTTTCATTGTATAAAAATGAGCCAGCCCATCCCTTGGCAGAACCAAGAACATCTGAATTAGAAAATCCACCTACTGCTACAATAAAATTAATATCCTCTAAATTTTCTCTACCAGAAATCAAATCAGTCATATGCACATCTTTAACTTCGAATCCTGCTAAAGTCATAGCGTAGGCCATTTCTCTTTCAGAGTTACTTCCTTTTTCTCTAATTACCGCAGCTTTTACTTTCTTTAAATTATTGTGATTGATTTTTCCGTTAAAATTATTAGGAAATTTAAAATTTAACGGATGCTTTTTGAAATTTTCAAATCTTTCTTTTGCTTTAATTTTGCCACTCTGATTTTGATCTAATAAATAGGATGTTTTAAACCAAATGTCTCTGTATTTAGATACATCTAGATTTATATTATTAGTATTAGATTTCAGTTCTAATTTAGAATTATTAGTAACCTCTCCAATATTTATAAAATTGATATTATTTGTATTTAAAACTTCTTCAATTTCTTTTTTACCTTGAAAAACTAAACCAAGACTTTCGCTAAACAATAATCTTATTAAATCTTTTTCTTTAAATTGGTTTAGATCAATATTTGCTCCTAGATTATTTTCAGAAAAACACATTTCTAATATCGTGGTTATTAATCCACCTGAACTAATATCGTGACCAGAAGAAATTAGATTTTCTTTTATTAGATTTTGAAAAACATTAAATGTTTTTTTAAAATAAGAGGGATCACAAGAGTCGATTGTTGAAGATCCTATGAAATCTAATGTTTGACTAAAAGCAGAACCCCCAATATTAAAATCATTATTTGCCAGATTAATATAATATATGTCTTGATCATTATACTGAAAAACTGGTTCTATTATATTAGAAATATTATTGCAATTTGCTGCTGCAGAAATAATTACCGTTCCAGGTGATATGACCTCTTGATCTTTATATTTCTGCTTCATTGATAGAGAATCTTTTCCGGTAGGAATATTTATTCCTAATCCAATTGCAAAATCTGAGCAAGATTCAACAGCTTCATATAATCTAGCATCTTCACCAGGATTATTACATGGCCACATCCAGTTTGCAGATAATGTAACAGATTCTAAAGCTTTTTCAAGCGGAGCCCATATAATGTTAGTTAGTGCTTTCCCAATCGCTAACCTAGACCCAGCTCTTGGATTAATTAATGCTGGTAATGGTGCATGTCCAATTGAAGTTGCTACACCGTTTTTTCCGCAATAGTCCAATGCCATAACTCCACAATTATTTAGTGGAAGTTGTAAAGATCCCACACATTGCTGTTTGGCAACTTTCCCGGTAACACACCTGTCAACTTTGTTTGTTAACCAGTCTTTACATGCAACTGATTCTAGACTTAATACATTTTGCAAGTAATTTTCAAAAAAATCTACGCTATACGTCTTATCAGAAAATTTGGTGGTTATAGTTTTATCAGTCATTATAGTTTTTGGTGAACTTCCAAAAAAGTCTGATAATGACAAGTTTATTGGGGATGAGTTGTTTTTTTTAGATTTAATTTGAAATTTTTCGTCGTTTGTAATTTTACCAACCTTATAACATGGAGCTTTTTCTCTGTCAGCTATTGTTTTAAGTTTTTCATACTTATTTTCTGGTATAATTAATCCCATTCTTTCCTGTGATTCGTTTCCGATAATTTCTTTTGCAGAAAGTGTTTTGTCGCCAACTGGAAGTTGATCTAAATTGATAATACCGCCAGTTTCTTCAACAAGTTCTGAAAGACAATTCAAATGTCCTCCAGCTCCATGATCATGAATTGAAACTATAGAGTTTTCTTCAGATTCTACAAAAGCTCTAATAGCATTAGCTACTCTTTTTTGCATTTCAGGATTAGATCTTTGTACTGCATTAAGCTCTATTCCAGAGTTGTACTTTCCGGTTTCTGTTGATGAAACAGCTGCTCCGCCCATACCAATCCTATAATTATCTCCACCTAAAACAACAATAACATTATTTTCACTTGGCTTATCTTTTAAGCTCTGATTTTCTTTAGCAAAACCAATTCCTCCCGCTAGCATTATGACCTTATCAAAGCCAAGCGTTTTATTGTTCTCAATGTGTTCGAAAGTTAATACTGATCCAGAAATTAAGGGTTGACCAAATTTATTTCCAAAGTCTGAAGCTCCATTAGAAGCTTTTATTAAAATATCAATTGGAGTTTGGTATAACCAAGGTCTTTCTTCTTTTATCCATTTTCTTTTTTCGTCATATCTTGGGTATGATGTCATGTAAACAGCAGTACCTGCAAGAGGAAGTGATCCTTTACCACCTGCAAGTCTATCTCTAATTTCTCCACCAGATCCAGTAGCAGCTCCGTTAAACGGTTCTACAGTAGTTGGAAAATTATGTGTTTCAGCTTTTAGGGAAACAACTGAACTGAATTTAGATGTTTGAAAATAAGAAGGTTTGTTTCCATGTTTAGGTGCAAATTGCTCGACTACAGGTCCTTTTACAAAAGCTACATTGTCTTTGTATGCAGAAACAATTTCATTAGGGTTTTTCTTAGATGTTTTTTTTATGAGTTTAAATAACGAGCTTTCTTTTTCAATACCATCAATTATAAATTTTCCATTAAAAATTTTATGTCGACAATGTTCAGAATTTACCTGTGAAAATCCAAAAACTTCACTATCGGTTAGTTTTCTTCCTAATTTATTTGATAATTCATTTAAATAATTTATTTCTTCATTATTTAACGCAAGACCTTCTTTAAGATTATAATCTGAAATGTTTTCGATTTCAATAATTGGCTTTGGACTTGCAGAAATTTTGAATAAATTTTGGTCAAGTATTGGATAATTTTCAGAAAGCATTGGGTCAAAGTCATCACTAGATTTTTTAGGAACAAATTTTTCAATTCTTAAAATTCCTGTTATTGCCATATTTTCTGAAATTTCCACTGCATTGGTACTCCATGGAGAAATCATGGTTTTTTTTGGACCTATAAAGTTTGAATCAATAGAAGCTTGATTAATATGTTTTGCTACAAATAACCATTCTAATTTTTTTAAATCAATTTCATTTAATTTAGTTGATGAATCTACGGCGAAAATTGTTTCAAATTTATCTTGAAAATAGAGAATCATTGAAGAACTTATTTAAATTATAAGCTCAAAAATATAAGAAATAAAGCAGAAAACTTCTCTTAAATTTAAATTTTAAATAACGATTTTGAATTACTTATTAACAACATTATTTATAGCTTAATCTAGCCATGTAAAACCCATCGAAACCAGTTTGATTTGGACTTATTTTTTTTTCATCTTCTTTCTTAAAAGCTTTGCCAATATCAGATTTTAAAAATTCATCAATTTGTTGTTCGTTTTCAGACGGAAGAATAGAGCAGGTTGCATAAACCAGTTTTCCGTCTTTTTTAATCATTGGAGCATATTTTTTTAGAATTTCTTGTTGAGTGGATCTAATTTTTTCTAAAAAATCTAAGGAAAGATTCCATTTAGAACCTGGATTTCTTTTTAATACACCTATGCCTGAACATGGAGAATCAATTAATAACCTATCTATTTTACCGTACAATCTTTTGATAGGTTTATTGTTTTCGATTACCCTAGTTTCAATATTAAATGCACTATTTCTTTTTGCTCTTCTTTTAAGTTCATGTAATTTATTTTTATAAATATCCATGGCAATTATTTGACCTTTATTTCCAGATAGAGCTGATAAATGAAGAGTTTTACCACCAGCTCCGGCACATACGTCACATATTTTCATACCATCTTCTATTTTAAGAAATGGTGCCACTAATTGTGATGAGGCATCTTGGATTTCAAACAACCCGTTTTTAAAAGCTTCTGTTAAAAACAAATTTTTTCTTATGATTAACTTAAGAGCATCTGGAAATCCCTTTATTTTTTCAGTTTGAATATCTTCATCATTAAGAATTGCTTGAAGTTTGTCAATTGTAGTATTTAAAGTGTTAGTCCTAATTATAACAGATGCTTTCTGATTCAAAGCATTTAATTCCTTTTCCCAATTTTTTTCACCAAGCTCATCAAGTCCGATTTTGTCTAACCAGTCAGGTACTGACTCTCTAAATTTTCTTATTTTAATTAGTTCATCAAACTTGCCTTTTATTCTTCTGTTGGGCGTTTCATTAAGTTCCGGCCAATTTGGAAGTTGAATTCCTTTTAACACGGCCCATACTGCAAATATTTTCCATAGTTCTTTATACTTAAAAGGACTCTTTGCCTGAGCAATTTCTGAGTATAATCTTTTCCATCTAATTATCTCGTAGCTGGTTTCAGCTATAAACCCTCTATCTCTACTTCCCCATCTTTTATCATATTTAAGAACTTTTTCAATAGTTTTATCAGCATATAATTTCTGATTAAAGACACCATCAAGTACTTTAACAACAGCAACAACTAAATTTTTGTGAAGACGCATTTTACAGTTTTGCGCAAATATAGGTTTTAAACTTAATCTTTCTAATCTGAGTAATAATTAGATAGGATTTATTTTTTATTTTTGGATCTAAGTTTTTTCATCATCTCTTTCCTAAAATCATCTTCAATTCTAAATAGCGATACAGTTTTTTTTAAGGTC